>CALCCX010000260.1 GCA_937900165.1 uncultured Acidimicrobiia bacterium
GACAGATGGCACACTAAGATATATTTTTTTTTTTTTCAAGCAGAAGACGGCATACGAGATATATCAGTGTGACTGGAGTTCAGACGTGTGCTCTTCCGATCTCGACTACATCGGCTACGGGCCCGAGTCCAGGGAGCTGGTTGGCTTGGCCGAAACCGAAACGTTCATGCCCCTTCCCTGGGATCCGAAGACGGCCAGAGTGTGGTGCACGCTGTTCCGAGGAAGAGAAGAAGAGGTTGATGGGGGCGCCTTCCTGACTTCGGACTGTCGAGGCAACCTGCAGCGAATCCACGCCGAGTTCGAAGCGAAGCACGGTCTTCACCTCAGGGCCGGTTGTGAGCCGGAAATGATGTGGCTCCGAGCCGACCAGAACGGCAAGCCGATCTTTGAGGGCCTCACGAAACCAAACTGCTACCACATTGATCAATTCGCCGAACTTCAGCCGCTGATTCACAAAGTGGTCGAGTATTCAGAGGCAATGGGCTTGGATATGATCCAAGGTGATCATGAAGACGCCCCAGGCCAGCTCGAGCTGAACTTCAACTTCGATCGGGCAGAACTAACCGCAGACCGGTTGAGCACCTATCGCCAAATCTGCAAGCAGGTGGGCCGAGAGCTTGGGGCTTTCCCCTGTTTCATGCCGAAGCCATTCATGAACGTCTCGGCCAACGGATGCCACCACAACATTTCGTTATGGGACGGTGATGACAACAAGTTCATGCCAGAAGGAGACAACCCCCAGCTCCCAGGCCCAATCGGGATGAAGGCCATCGGTGGAATTCTGGAACACCTCGGGGCTCTCACCTGCATCACTTCGCCAACGGTCAATTCATACCGGCGATTGTGGGACACCGGGTTCTGGGCCCCGGTGTATGCCGACTGGGGTTTCCAGAACCGCACAACAGCATTGCGAATCAGCGCTCCTGGTCGCTTCGAGTACCGATCGGTCGATTCTGCGGTCAACCCGTACCTGTCGCTCGCCGCCCTGTTGAAGGCAATGGACGACGGGCTGGACCGAAGCCTGGATCCGGGCCCACCGGAGGAGCGCAACATCTACGAGGCGATCGAGGCCGGCAAGGACGTGAAGAAGATCCCGCTGTCGCTCGGGGAGGCGTTGGAGGCCCTTGATCAGGATGAGGTGATCAAGAGCGCGTTGCCGCAAGACATGTACAGGGTGTTCAGGCACTACAAGAAAGATGAATGGGAACGTTTCATGGCGACCGTAACCGATTGGGATATTGAGGAATACCTCGACATCCTGCCTTGAGTTTCAAGAGTAGGGAGATTCATCCAATGTGTGGCATAGCAGGAGTGGTTCACCGGGGCGGGACGTCTGAAATAGGCGCAGAACTCACCAAGATGCTCCAGTCAATGAAACATCGCGGGCCGGACTCCACCGGATTTGCCCTCTATGGCCCTCCAGACGATCTGATCGTCATTCGCTTCGTGTTGGCCGAGCCAAACGAGCTCGGCGGATTCGACATGGAGCAACGGCTTGAACGAAACCGAGCAGAAGTGGAGGCGCGACTGGCCAAGATTGGGGCCGACGTTGCAACGATGACCAGCGAGACCGGCTACGCCTTTCGGGCAACCGTCCGCTATGACGGAGAGCTGAAACCTCTTGCCGATTACCTGGAGGATATTGCGGGCTGCGAGGTGCTCTCGCTTGGCCAGTCGCTCGAGATCATCAAGGATCTCGGCGATGCAGACGACGTGGCCCGCCAGTACAACCTGGCTGGGTTCACTGGGACCCATGGCATTGGGCACGTGCGCATGGCAACAGAGTCAGACGTAGACCTGGCCAGCGCTCATCCGTACTGGGCCTATCCATTTTCAGATGTCGCAGTTGTGCACAACGGCCAGCTGACCAACTATCACCAGTGGCGCCGCAGGCTCGAGAGTTCTGGTCACCGCTTCCAGTCTGAATGTGACTCTGAGATCATCGCCGTTTACCTGGCTGAGAAGATGGAGGGCGGCATGTCGCTAGAGGTGGCAATGAAGCACAGTCTGGACGACCTGGACGGGGTGTTCACATACCTGTGTGTCACGAATGATCAGCTGGGCGTCGCGAAGGACGAGATGGCGGCCAAACCGCTGGTGCTGTTCGAGTCCGAAGAGTTGGTGGCGGTCGCCACTGAGGAGATCGCCATCCGGGCCCTCGTTGAGAGAGAGGTTGAGACCCGCGATCCATACGAAAGGGAGGTCCTCGTATGGCAGGTGTGACCTCAGGATCAAAGAGCGGGGTCAGCTACGACGCCAGGGGGCTGGTTGAGCCGGACGCCGAGGCTCCCAACATCGCAGACGTTGATGGACACAGTGCCCGGTTCGACGCAACAGGGTTGTCCACCCGCCAGATAAATCTCGAGTTGCGTCGGCTTGTGTACGAGGCAAACGTGGCGAGTGTCACCGTCGTCAACCCTGGCTCCAAGCATTCGCTCGGGGTTGGCATTCTCAAGCGTTGCAACCTCACCTTTGATGGCTCACCCGGCTGGTTCGCGGTTGGTCTGATCGATGGCCCGGTTGTTCAAATCGAAGGCCGGGTGGGGTGGTCGTGCGCCGAGAACATGATGTCTGGTGTCGTCGTTGTTCAGCGAGGTGCAGGCTCGTTGACAGGGGCCGCCATCCGAGGTGGCGACCTCGTGATAAAAGGCGATGCGGGTGCCAGAACCGGTATCGACCAGAAGGGCGGAACCATCATTGTGATGGGTTCGGTTGGTATTGCCACCGGCTTCATGATGCAGCGAGGCAGGCAGATCATCTGCGGCGACGCCGGGCATGGGCTTGGTGATTCCATGTATGACGGAATCATCTACGTTGGCGGCACTGTTGCTTCCCTGGGGGTCGACTGCGTGCCGGGGGACTGGACAGACGCAGACACAGAGTTTGTTCAGCGTAAGTTCCGAATCCATCAACTGGGCGATGCTCCCGAACTGCAAAAGTTCGTTTGCGGAAAGCAGCTCTACAACTACGACTCGCTTGAGCCATCAGAGCGCAAGCTGGTTCTCTGAGCGAAGAGGCTGGACCTAATGGGAAAGAACACCGCAGCAGATCAAACAGCCCAGGACAGCGTGTTGGTCAACGCCAACACCGACG
>CALCCX010000261.1 GCA_937900165.1 uncultured Acidimicrobiia bacterium
TTCAATTTATCTGTTAATACTTGTATCATTGTCAGTGTTTGTTTTTTTTTATTTTTTGTTGTTTTTTTTTTGTTTGTTTTTTTGTTTTGTTTTTTCTTTTTTTTTTTTCAAGCAGAAGACGGCATACGAGATATATCAGTGTGACTGGAGTTCAGACGTGTGCTCTTCCGATCTCTCGATCCAGTGCGACGAGGGCCCCGGCATCCGGGCCGTCATCTTGACCGGGGCGGGTCGCTTCTTCAGCGCAGGGGGTGATGTGGCTTCCTTTGGGGCCGCCGGTGATCGAGCAGCGGCCCTCATCAAAGAAATGACCATGCATCTGCATGCCGCAGTCTCCCGATTCAACCGGATGAACGCACCACTCATCGGAGCGGTGAACGGGATGGCGGCGGGCGCAGGCTTCAGCCTCGTCGCGTCTTGTGACTTGGTCGTGGCCGACGAGTCGGCCGTTTTCTTGTCTGCCTACACCGCGGCCGCCCTGTCCCCTGACGGCAGCTCCACATACTTCGTCCCACGCCACATCGGCATGAAACGAGCGGCGGAGCTGATGCTGACCAACCGGCGGCTCAGCGCACAGGAAGCCCTCGACTGGGGGATCATCAACCAGGTCGCACCAGACGGCGAGGCCCTCAAGGCCGCTCAGGCCTTGGCCGGAGATCTCGCAGCAGGGCCGACCCTGGCCTATGGAGCAGTGAAACACCTTCTACACGAAAGCCTCACCTCGTCGCTCGAGACCCAGATGGAACTGGAGGCAAGGACAATCGCAGACATGACGCGAACGTCAGACGGCCGCGAAGGTATCGGAGCATTTCTGGAGAAACGGACACCCAATTTCCGAGGCGAGTGAAGGGCACGGTCGCTATTCACGGCTTGGTTGTGGGGTGAGACGTTCGACCAGGCGACGACGGGCCGCCTCATCGCCGAACACGGTGATGGCGTCTCCGGCACGGAGCTCCAGCTCTCCCAACCCGACCAGGAGTTGATTGCCTCGGTGAACCGACACGACGATGCAACCCTCCGGCCACGGAACTTCGCGTATCTTCCGCCCGTCTGCCACCGATCCGGGGGGAATCTCAAAATCCAGATAGCGCGCCGAATCGGAGGTGCGAGTCGCAACCCGCTGGGGCATATGGTCGGTCCTGGCTGCCGATCCCAAGGCGAGATGGTACGCGGCGATCGCGTCTTCCCTCCTGAACATCGCCTCGATCCGCTCCGGGTTGTGTCGATCGATGACGGGGAGTCGACCCACCCCGAGCACCGCCATCCTCTCCAAGGCCTGGGACACAGGCAGATCGACCGATACTGTCGCCGGGTCTGGGGTCATGGCGTCTGCGGCGGTTAGGTGATCGGACGCGCCACCGAGCCGATGGATGTCAGAATCCGACACTATGCCTGCGAGCCGGCCATCGGCTTCGACCACGGCTACGCCGTTGAGACGATTCCTCCTCAATAGACCCTCTACCGCGCTGAGAGAGTCGGTCGGAGCGACGGTCAAGGGAGCTCGCAGGCGCAGGTCACCAATCGAGACCGTGTCGAGGAGGTCGGTCTGTTCGCTCGGCACCGTGTGGATTCCCATTCGGAGTAGCGGCGACGTGTATGCGCTCTCGGGATGGAGGCGGTTGGCGATGGCCGTGGCGATGGCGACAGCCAGCATGAGAGGCAGGACCAGGCCGTAGTCGCCGGTTATCTCGAAAACGATCAGGATCGAGGTGAACGACGCCCGAGAAACGCCTGCGAATACCGCTGCCATCCCGACCAGGGCAAAGGCACCAGGGTCGAGATCTGACAAAGTCCAAATCGGATCCACCAGTTTGGCGAACGCCGCTCCCGCCACTGCGCCGATGAACAGACTCGGCATGAAGATCCCGCCGGCCCCTTTGCCTCCGAGCGTTGCCGACGTGGCCACCAACTTTGCCAGAGCGAGCAACCCGAACACCCACCACACCCTTGAAACCTCGTCGCGCAGGACGCCTCCGATGAAGGCTTGGCCCGTACCGAGGACGTCGGGGGCAAAGAACCCGATGGCCGCGACACCAACGCCCAAGATGATCGGTCTCATCCAGGGAATCAGCCGGTCGGGCGCGACCGAGAACCAGTCGAGAGCCTCGATGAAGAGGATGGCCAGGCCCACCGCGATGAGGCCGAAGATGCCGTACAAAATCAACTGGGCGGGATCGTCGAGCGCGTATGGCGAGACCTGGAAGGCCAGCTCGTCACCAATCAGGGAGTGCGAGACGACTGCGCCTGCTACCGAGGCGATGACGACGGTGTGCAGATACCTGATCGACAGGTCCCCCAGAATCACTTCCATTGCGAAGAACATGCCTGCAATTGGAGCGTTGAACGTGGCGGCGATACCGGCACCGGCGCCGGCAGCAACCAGGGCACGCCGTTCAGACTCGCCCAGCCTGGTCAGCGTTCCGACGAAAGAACCGATGCCCGAGCCGATCTGGGCAATCGACCCCTCCCTACCCGCTGAACCTCCGACCCCGATCGTGAGGGCCGTTGCAATCGTCTTGATCACGGGAATCCTCGGGGCGATCCTCCCTCCGCGAAGTGTCAACGCAGCGAGGATCTGGGGGACCCCGTGACCCGCTGCCTCCGGCGCCCATTTGGCGGCGAGCGCCCAGGCGAGCCAGAAACCAATCGGGATGACAAGAAATGCCAACGATTGCTCGAGAGTTGTCGCGTCCGCCGTTCGTGAGACCACACCTGAGACGAGGCGCAGCGCGTATATCAGCGCCGCGGCACCGAACCCCGCGCCGACTCCGACCACCAGTGACAGCGCCATGAGCCAGGCTCCTCGCGTCGGCTTGAGCCATGCAAGACGTCCGAGACCATTCACCGCGCCAGGCTACAACCACCAGGCTCGCAATCAGCTTGAACCGGAAGGAATCGCATTGTCGAGGAAGGCCGCAACCTCGGCCACTAGCCGGTCACCCGCGGTCAGCTCGAAATCGTTGTGATCCGCTCCCTCTATCATCACGAATTCCTTGGGCTCGGAGGCGACCTCGTACAGCTGCTGACTCTGGGCAGCGGGCACGATGCTGTCAGCTGATCCTGCCACGACGAGGACCGGGACCTCGATCCCGCGGATCCTCTCCAAGTTCGGGTATCGGTCCCACAGCAACACGGAGGCGGGCATGAAGGGATAGTGCACCGAAGCGACGTCGGAAAGCGAGGTAAACGGCGAACGCAGCACCAGTGCCGCAGGGGGTCGCTGCTCCGCCAGCCCGATTGCCACCGCCGCACCGAGCGACTCACCAAAGTACGCCAGCCGGTCAGCGTCAACGTCGGAGCGAGTCGCGAGGTAGTCGACGGCTGCTCTCGCGTCGGTGAGGAGGCCATCTTCGGTGGGCCTCCCCGGATTTCCGCCATACCCGCGGTAGTCGACGAGTAGCACGCCGTATCCGCTTTCCGCCAGTGCCTTGCCGAGCAGAACTCGGTCGCCACGGTTCCCGGCGTTGCCATTGAACACAATCACGGTCCCACCGTTTGCATCTCCGGCGGCAGGCATCCACCAGGCAGCCAACCGCAGGCCGTCCTCAGTAAGAAACGTCACCTCCTCGGCGCCAGGTAGAACGGCGGCCACATCCGGCAAGGCCTGTGACGGGAGGTAGATGAGCCTCCGCTGGAAGACCCACATCAGGCCAATCGGCACCAACGTTGCCAGGGCCACGATCCCGACCACTCTCACGACGCGTCGCACACTTGTCGCTCCCGGCGCCATCGGACCGAACCCCGATCTCGGCGCGGGATGACTCCACAGGCACAACACATGAGCCAAGCTTGGCAGGTCAGTCCGCAACCATCACTTCCCGTGCCGGATTCGACTTCTCCCACGCCGTGATCGGGCCAACCGAAGGCCTTGCGGCAAGGGTGGCATCCGGTTGTAGCTCGGAGCATGGCGTCACCGAGACACCCGTGCACTTCGGCCTCGGGCGCGAGGCGATTTGCAGCGTCCGATCTGGCTCAGGAAATTCATGAGGCCAGGTCGTGCCCATGTGACAGACTGAGGCATGACCGTCATGCAGGCGGTCCCCTAGGAGGCACCCATGGCGAGAAAAGACAAGGGCGGAAGGGGCGCCAAGAAGGCCCCATCCCGAAACCGGAAGGAGAAGCGCCAGGCCAAGAAGGAAAAAAAGGCAGCCAAGGACAACACGCGAAAACCTCTGTAGCTCCGCCGACGATGAGACCGTGGCCGTACTGGGTGCGCGTGACCTGAGGCTCTACCGGTCTGTTGCATTCCGATAGAAACTCTCGACAGGAACCTCCGAAGGAGGTCAATGCCGATCGTCCTCGTTGCCTGGCCTGGGGTCGTTCTTCGCCACGTAGGGACGTTCGAGCAACAGCGCGGATGACACACTCGGATCGGGACGAACCGCTACGAACTCGACCACCCCGCCGCGCACCGCAACGAACACGCCCGCGCGGGATCGCTCTGCGCTGTCCGCAGGCTCGGCGCTAAGGTGCCTGGCGAGGGTTTCGGTGCTTCAGGTGGGAAGATCCCGGCCGTGGGCGCTACTGGGATCGAACCAGTGACCTCTGCCGTGTGAAGGCAGCGCTCTCCCGCTGAGCTAAGCGCCCGGTTGTTCTCGGTTGGCGCCGATTCTAGCTACTGTCCTATGCCGCCTGATCCGGAGATCGGAAGAGCACACGTCTGAACTCCAGTCACACTGATATATCTCGTATGCCGTCTTCTGCTTGAAAAAAAAAATTTTCTTTTCTTCTTTTTTTTCTTTTTTTTTTCTTTTTTTTTTTTTTTTTTTTTTTTTTCTTTTTTTTTTTTTTTT
>CALCCX010000262.1 GCA_937900165.1 uncultured Acidimicrobiia bacterium
GGGCCGCGAAGCCTACCCGGGCGACGTGTTCTACCTGCACTCGCGCCTGCTGGAGCGTGCTGCCCGCGTGAATGCCGACCACATCGAGAAGATCACCAACGGTGAAGTCAAGGGCAAGACCGGTTCGCTGACCGCGCTGCCCGTGATCGAAACGCAGGCCGGCGACGTGTCCGCGTTCGTTCCGACCAACGTGATCTCGATTACCGACGGCCAGATCTTCCTGGAAACCGACCTGTTCAACGCCGGTGTCCGCCCCGCAATCAACGCCGGTATCTCGGTGTCGAGGGTGGGTGGAGCCGCCCAGATCGAGGCGATGAGGAAGGTCGCAGGGCCCCTGCGCCTCAACCTCGCCCAGTTCCGCGAACTCGAAGCGTTCGCAGAATTCGGATCTGAACTCGACGCGGCGTCGCTCGCTCAGCTGGATCGAGGTCGCAGGGTGGTGGAAGTGCTCAAGCAAACCCAGTTCTCACCGGTGCCGGCCCAAGCACAGGTAATTGTCATCTACGCCGTGACGAACGGGCATTTCGACGGAGTGGAAGTGGCGGATATCCCGAAAGCCGAGACGGAGATTCGTGAATACTTCCGGGCCCGCTACAACCACATCCTCGAGGGCATCTCGTCCACGGGCAAGCTGCCAGAATTAGAAGAGCTTGACGCAGCCATCGCGGCCTTCCTCGAGTCTTTCTCGGTAGGGGAGTAAGACCTGTGGCAAGTGCCGAACTTCGGATCATCCGTCGACGGATCGTCAGTGTTCAGTCGACCAAGAAGATCACCAGGGCGATGGAGCTCATCGCCGCCTCCCGGATCCTCAAGGCCAGGGAGCGGGTCAAGGCGGCGCGGCCCTATGCGGAGAAGATGGCCGAGGTCGTGCGTAATGTCGGCAGGGCTTCTGGCGAGGTCCAACATCCGCTGCTCGAGCAGCGTGAGCTCGCGAAGATGGGCATCCTGGTCATCACCTCCGACCGGGGCCTGGCCGGCGGTTATAACTCCTCGGTGATTCGCCTCGCCGAGCGGCGGGTCGCCGACCTGCGCACCGAGGGCGTGGACGCGAGACTGTATGTCGTTGGCAAGAAAGCCCTGGGCTATTTCAGCTACCGCAAATACCACATCGAGCGGTCCTTTCTGGGCGTCACCGACCAACCCGGCTACGGGGACGCGAGGGCGATCGCCAACACGCTCATGGAGGCATACGCCACGGGTGCCATCGACGCAGTCGAGGTGTTCTATACCGAATATCAGTCCGCTATGAACCAGATCGCGGCGAGGAATCCTCTTCTTCCGATCACTCCACCTGCCGGCGAGAAAGACGCGGTAGAAGAAGACGAGGCCAGGGGCCCTGCGGTTTCTTACAGCTACGAGCCAGATCCGGGTGAGATCCTCGGGCGGCTGCTTCCCCGCTACGTCGAGGCGGACATCTTCGGCAAGCTTTTGGACAGTTCGGCGTCAGAACACGCGGCCCGCCAACGTGCCATGAAGGCAGCTACCGAAAATGCCGACGAACTGGTCAAGGTGCTCACCAGGACGGCCAACCAGGCTCGTCAGGCTGAGATCACAACCGAGATTTCCGAGATCGTCGGCGGCGCCGAGGCGCTGTCGCAGGCTTAACCGAACAGGAGAAACAACGTGGCAACGGTCAGCGTAGGTCGCATCACAAAAGTGGCCGGTCCAGTGGTGGACGTCGAGTTTCCGCCTGACGGGCTTCCCGAAATCCTCACCGCCCTCGAGATCAATTTCGAGCTCGAGGGGGAACAGCGCAAGGTGATGGCCGAGGTCGCCCAGCACCTTGGTCACAGCATCGTGCGGGCCATCGCCATGGCTCCTACAGACGGTCTGATCCGAGGTGCGGAGGTCGACAACACTGGTGCACCGATCTCGGTGCCGGTTGGCGATCAGACCCTTGGCCACATCTTTAATGTTTGGGGCGAATCCCTCGACGCCCCAGATCTCGAATTCACTGGAGAGCGTTGGCCCATCCATCGCCCGGCGCCGCCATTCGACGAGGTTGAGCCGACCAAGGAAGTTTTCGAAACCGGAATCAAGGTGCTTGATCTCGTCTGTCCATACCTGCGTGGTGGGAAAATCGGTCTGTTCGGCGGTGCAGGGGTAGGCAAGACGGTGCTCATCCAAGAGATGATCAACCGTGTCGCCACCCAGCACGAGGGTGTTTCGGTGTTCGCCGGCGTTGGTGAGCGCACACGAGAAGGAAACGACCTGTTCGGAGAAATGACCGAATCAGGAGTGATCAGCCAGGCAGCACTGGTGTTCGGCCAGATGGACGAACCGCCAGGAGTGCGCTTGCGGGTGGCCCTGTCCGCTTTGACGATGGCTGAGTACTTCCGTGACGTACAGCGCCAGGACGTGTTGCTTTTCGTGGACAACATCTTCCGCTTCACCCAGGCGGGCTCTGAGGTTTCGACCCTGCTCGGTCGGATGCCGTCGGCAGTGGGCTACCAGCCGACGCTGGCCGGAGAAATGGGCACGTTGCAAGAGAGGATCACGTCTCTGAAAGGCCGTTCGATCACTTCCATGCAGGCGATTTATGTCCCAGCGGACGACATCACCGATCCTGCGCCTCACACTGCGTTTGCTCACCTTGATGCAACCACCGTTTTGTCGAGGCCGCTGACTGCCCTCGGCATCTACCCAGCAGTCGACCCGCTTGACTCGACGAGTCGGGCCCTCGACCCCCTGATAGTTGGCGAGGATCACTACCACACCACGACCGAGGTGCAGCGGGTGCTGCAGCGCTACCGTGACCTCCAGGACATCATCGCCATTCTTGGAGTCGACGAACTCTCGGAAGAGGACAAGGCGATCGTTGGGCGAGCCAGGCGCATGCAGCGCTTCTTGGCCCAGCCGATGTTCGTGGCCGAGCAGTTCACCGGCCAGAAGGGGATCTACACGCCATTGGAGGAGACCATCAGTTCTTTCAAGATGATTTTGGCCGGCGAGATGGACCACCTCCCAGAGCAAGCCTTCTACATGGTTGGCGGAGCAGATGACGTCTTCAAAGCAGCTCGCGAGATGGAAGATGCCGCATAGTGGCTGAAACCATGCGGGTGGATGTGGTCTCGCCCGAGTCCATTGTCTGGTCCGGTGAGGCTGAGTTCATCGTCGCCAAGACCGTCGATGGCGAGATAGGCATTCTTGCCAACCACGAACCGCTGATGGCCGCCCTGGCCACTGGCGCGGTCGACATCATACCGGCCGAAGGTGAACGACTCAGGGTCGGTGTGCATGGAGGGTTCCTCCAGGTCTTCGAGAACAGCGTGACTCTCCTGACCGACCGGGCGACTCTGGTCGAGGGCGACGTCGAGGCTGCTCGGGAGGCAGCCGCGGCGCTGGCCTCGGAGGAAGATTCGACGGAGGGCGCCACAGACGACACCGTTGAAGTCGACGGCGAGTAGCCTGGAGATGGTCCTTTCATGGTCGGCTGTCTGGTCGGTCGTGTGAATGCGGGCGGGCGAGGCGTATTCCGTCGAACTGCAAACCAACCCAGACAAGTGGCGCTCCATGCGAGGGGTCCTCAGCGGAATGCACCGTCTCTTCGGTCAGCCGGCCGAACCCGGGGGTGACTTCGTCCACATTGCGGACGCCTTGACCGGGCGCATCCTGCTTACCCTGATCGTGCCATTCGGTGACGACGATGGCGGCCTGCTGGCCCAAGTGACCGAAGATCTGAAAACAATGACAGTTGCAGAGTTCGACGGGGCCTACGAGCTGGGCCCCGACGTTGCTCCATGATATGAGCTGACCATAATCAGGCCGTCGACCTTCCCCCACGTTGCCTTTGCAGACATACTGGCGGCCGCCCAGCGTGTTGCGAATCACGTGCACCGCACTCCTGTCTTGACCTCTACTACGTTGGATCGCCAGCTCGGGGCCTCGGTGTTCTTCAAGTTCGAGAGCTTTCAGAAGGTCGAGATCGGAAGAGCGCCGGGTCGGCACAACCCTGTCCTCCGTCGCTACGCACAGGCGGCCTCCCTCGGGTGAAG
>CALCCX010000263.1 GCA_937900165.1 uncultured Acidimicrobiia bacterium
CTCGACCTGCTCGAGCGCGTCGGGATCTCCGATCCGGAGCGCCGCCTCGATCAGTATCCCCTCGAGCTCTCGGGTGGGATGCGGCAGCGGGTCATGATCGCGGTGGCCCTGGCGAGTCGTCCGTCGATTCTCATAGCCGATGAGCCGACAACAGCGCTCGACGTGACCATCCAGGCCCAGATCCTCGAACTGCTGAAGGAACTTCGCGACGAGTTGGGCATGGCAATTGTGTTCATCACCCATGACCTGGGAGTGATCTCCCAAGTTGCCGATGATGTCATCGTGATGTACCTCGGGGAAGTAATGGAGCGCGGATCCGTGCGAGAGGTCATCAGAGATCCCCGCCATCCCTACACCCGTCGCCTGCTCGCCGCCATCCCGAAGCTGGAAACCATAGATGAGCGGCTCACTGCCATACCCGGAGACATCCCAGGCGTTCATGAGCGGCCGGTGGGATGCCCGTTCTCGAGCAGGTGCGATGAGGCGATTCCTGGCGTGTGTGATGTTCACCAGATAGACGAGATTGAGCTCAGCGACACCCACGCGGTTCGTTGTGTGTTGTACAACGAGGAATCGATGCCATGACCGAACCCGAGCTCCTTCGGGTAGAGGGACTCAACGTTCATTTTCCGGTGCGCGAGGGCGTGCTCAACAGGGTCGTTGGCGAGGTGCGTACTGTCGACGACGTGTCATTCAGCCTCCGCCATGGTGAGACCCTCGGACTCGTCGGCGAGAGCGGAGCCGGTAAAACGACCATCGGGCGGGCGATCTTGCGGGCCATCGAGCCGACTGACGGCAAGGTCCTGTTCCACATTGACGGCGAGGTCGTCGACATCACAAAGCTGAGCTCGCGCCAGCTACGTCAGTTCCGCCCGAACCTACAGCTGATCTTTCAAGATCCGTACTCCTCGCTGAATCCGAGAATGACTGTGCGCTCAATCATCGCTGAGCCGCTGATTGCGTCGGGGCTGGCCAAAACCATGGATGTCGAGGCCAGAGTGCAGGAGGTGGCGGCCCTCTGCAAGCTGAGCGTCGAGCATCTTTCGCGGTATCCCCACGCGTTCTCCGGCGGCCAACGTCAGCGGATTGGTATTGCCAGAGCCCTCGTGGCCTCGCCGAAGTTCGTGGTCGCAGACGAGTCGGTGTCGGCGCTGGACGTTTCCATCCAGGCTGAGATACTGAATCTCCTCAAGGATCTGCAGGACCAGCTCGATCTCGCGATCCTGTTCATTGCCCACGACCTGTCTGTTGTCGCGTACATAGCCGACAGAGTTGCGGTGCTCTATTTGGGTCAGATCGTCGAGCTGGCCTCGACCAAGGAACTCTTCTCAGCACCCCGCCACCCGTACACGGCAGCCCTCTTGGCGGCGATTCCCGAAACTGACCCCGATATTGAGACGCGCCCGGTCACTCTGGAGGGCGAAATCCCAAGCCATGGCAACGTTCCTGCAGGCTGCCGTTTCCACACCAGATGTGTTTACGCAGTCGATCGATGCCGCTCAGAGGAGCCGGAGTACCGGGAGATCTCGCCAGACCACTGGGTCAGGTGCCACCTGACCGAAGAGCTCTCGGACGAATTGAGGCGATGACCTGGAGCCGGGGTTCAGCTCGGGTCCTTCTTGGCCATGAAGCCGCCGTCCACCGCCAGCGAAGCACCCGTGATGTACGAAGCGTCGGCGGAAGCAAGAAAACAGACCGCGGCGGCCACCTCGTCGGGGCTCCCCACCCGCCCAGCGGCAGTAGACCTGGCATGTAGGTCAACAACGCTGTCGTCAGCGCCGTTCCAGCTCGGTGTGAGGATCGGACCGGGGAGCACTGCGTTCACCCGAACCTCGGGTCCGTACTCCACGGCGAGTTGACGGGTGAGCGCCAGCATTCCACCCTTTGACGCCGTGTATGCGGCGTCTCCTGGGAAGCCGAGCACGGCGCGTACGGACGCAGTATTGACGATGCAGCCTTTCGAGGCTCGAAGGGCGGGCATGAACGCCCTCACCGACCGGTAGACGCTCGAGAGATTGACGCTGATCTGGTGCTCCCAGTCGGCCTCTGCCAGTTCGTGCGCTGCCCCGAACACCCTGGTGAACGCGTTGTTGTGAACCACATCGACCCTGCCGTGTCTGGTCTCGACCGCCTCAGCGAGAGCCTTCCAGTCGGCGGTTGAGGAGACATCACAGTGACTCGCCCACGCATCTCCACCTGAGGCCTCGATCTGCTCGACGACGCTCGCAGCCGCATCATCGTCGATGTCGGCAACCACCACGCTCGCCCCTTCCGACGCGAACCGGCGGCTGGTTGCAGCGCCGATACCGGAACCGGCGCCTGTAATCACCGCTATTCGATCGACGAATCGGTTCATGGCTGTCAGGTCCGTCAACTCGTTGCTCCTCTCGGAACTCTGCTTTGGTGGCGAAGGCGAGTCACGACTACCAATTCGTGACCGATCCGTCGCCGCGGCGCAAGTGGGGCGCTTCCCAGAATCTCCACTCCTGTGACTTGGCCAGCTCCTCGTCGAACTCGACGCCGAGACCTGGCGCGTCCGATACTGCAATTCCGGTTCCGGTGAGTTGCGGGTGAACAGGGAACAACAGGTCGACATCCCCGGTCTTGTCGTAGAAGAACTCGCCAGACTTGTTAAGGCGGATTTCCAGCCACGAGAAGTTGGGAACAGCCGCGGCCAGGTGTACCGAGGCTGCGGTGCAGATTGGTCCAAGCGGGTTGTGCGGCATCAGGTCGATGTAGTGGGCCTCGGCCAGGGCTGCTACCTTCTTGGCCTCGGTCAGACCGCCCACATTAGTCAGGTTAGGACGGCGCGCCGCGGAGGTGGCATCCCCAGAGATCCTCGCAAGAATCGTCGCCGGATCGGCCGTCAGCCAGACCACATGACCGAACGATTTGAGCCGATCCCGGTTCGACTTGCGCAACACGGCTCCCCCGCCTACCGCCAGCACAAGCCGCTTGCGCTGTGTGAGCTCCGCGAGCCGTTGCGATTCGAGTTCGCGGAATCCCGACTCTCCGGCCGTTTCAAAAATCGCCGCGATCGACTTACCCGCGTGCCGCTCAATCTCCGCATCGCTGTCGATCCAGTCGCAGCCAAGCCGCGAGGCCACCACTTGGGCCACGGTCGTTTTGCCCGTTCCGCGATATCCGATCAGCACGATTGTCATGGGCATCCGGGACCGCCGATGAAAAGGTGACCACTACTCGCCC
>CALCCX010000264.1 GCA_937900165.1 uncultured Acidimicrobiia bacterium
TTTTTTTTTTTTTCAAGCAGAAGACGGCATACGAGATATATCAGTGTGACTGGAGTTCAGACGTGTGCTCTTCCGATCTGGAGTCCAATGATCTCTGACCCGAACGTCGTTGATGTTGTAGAGCCGGCGTCCCTGCGAGGGCTAGGCGATCTGGAGGGGCCGACGCTCGTGCTGATTGACGATGCCGATTCTGTCGATGATGAGGACGGCGTCCTGTCTGGCATGCTTGGAGCAGTCGGTTCCCAGGTCCACGTGGTAGCCGCGGGACGATCCGATGTCATCAGGTCGCTACCGCGCCACTGGACCAGAGCCTTCCGTGCGGCGAGGCGGGGGTTCGTGCTCCAGCCGGCAGATTCCTCGGATGGCGATCTGTTGGGCGTACGTCTACCTCGCGCCGCCGCTATCACCACCCCAGGCCGCGGCTACCTGATCGACGGTACTCCGACCCTCGTCCAGATCGCCAGGTAGCTCCTAGCATCGTGGTCGAATCGAACGGGAGCGTGCGGTGAGGGCACAGGTTGTGCGTGAGTTGGGTGGCATCGAGTCTTTGCGGCTAGTCGAGGTGGAGTCGCCTGATGTTCCCGCCGGGCATATCAAGATCGAGGTCGAGGCCGTCGGACTCAATTTTCCAGACCTTCTGATGATCCAGGGTCTCTACCAGTTCAAGCCGGATCTTCCCTTCTCGCCTGGAGCCGAAGCCTGCGGTCGGATCATTGACGTTGGTGATGGTGTCACAGACTTGGTGGTCGGGGATCGGGTGATGGCGGTCAACCTGGCAGGAGCAATGGCCGAGCATTTCGTGGCCCCCGAGTACAACACGTTTCGAATCCCTGACAACTTGACGGCAGATCGGGCCGCCGCACTATCGATGACCTACGGCACCACTTACCACGCCCTCGTCGACCGAAGCCACCTTGCAGAAGGTGAAACGTTGCTTGTCACCGGCGCATCTGGCGGGGTGGGCTCCGCGGCAATCCAGATCGGCAAGGCGCTCGGAGCGCAGGTGATCGCCGGGGTATCGACCGACGCCAAAGCAGAGGTTGCCGCCTCACTCGGTGCAGACGAGACGGTCAACTATGAAAGCGGCTCACTCAAGGACCAGGTCAAGGAACTCACCGGCGGCAAAGGGGCAGATGTCATCTACGAGCCGGTCGGCGGGGACGTCTTCCTCCAGACCCTGCGCTGCATAGCCTGGGAGGGACGCATCCTGGTGGTTGGTTTCGCCTCCGGCGAGATTCCATCCGCGCCGATGAACCTGCCTCTTCTGAAGGGTTGCTCGATCGTTGGAGTGTTCTGGGGAGGATTCGCCCGTCGCAATCCGGTCAAGAACCGAGCCAACTTCGCCCAGATCCTCACGTGGGCGGCGGACGGCACAATCGACCCTCACATCTCGGCCACCTACCCCTTCGAGGAGGCCAAGACCGCCCTAACCCAACCGGCCAACCGCACCGCCACCGGCAAAGTAGTCCTGTTGCTGTGAACCTAGGGTTCCCAGTGTCGCCATAGCGACCCGGGGAACCCAGGGTTGTACTCAGGGTTCCTAGCGTCGCTATAACAACGCTGAGAGTCCCGAGAACGAACAGGTCGGTAGGGTTTAGGGCGAGATGGACCAATTTGAGGTGACCGGCGAAGTCGAGCTCTTTCCGCAGACAGGCGGCTGGCACTACGTCCTCATCCCTGCCTGGATCAGCGACGAGCTATCCCATTTTGCTGATCGAGGCCTCATCCCAATTCGGGCGAAGGTTGGATCGACTCGCTGGGACACGTCGCTTCTGCCCAAAGGCGACGGACGACACTTCGTCGCACTCAACGCCAAGGTGCGCAAGGCCAACGACATCGATATCGAAGATCAGGTCACGGTCCAATTTGAGGTCCGTTCTCACCGGTGAGCCAATCTCAGCCCACCGAACTGAGTCGGTGATTCAGCGCCAAGCCCAGACGGGTTGTTCCAGATGGGCAACCCTGGTCGAAAGACCCCGCATGGCGACTTCGCGGAACTGGAACAGGATGGCGGCGGTTGGTGCGTGAAGCAGAGTTCCGACCAACGGCATCTGAATGACCGGACGTTCCGATTCGGCAATGGTGACGAACCGCGGCGAATCCGGCCTGTCGAGATCGGCTATCGGGACCCGGTGGATCTCGGCCACCTCGTCTGGGTTGGGCGTCATGTCCACCCCTTCCGCCCAGACAACCACAGGAGTGATGACAAAGCCCGAGCGGGTCTGATAGTCATCGAGTCGGCCGAGAATCGCGTCGCCGGCGACGTCGGCATCCACTTCCTCTTGTAGCTCACGTAGGGCCGCCTGCTCCGCGGTCTCGCCCGCATCGATCCGGCCGCCAGGCAGAGCCCATTGCCCTGCATGGTGGTGCAAGTGATCGGCCCGTCGGGTAATGACGAATGCCGCCTGACCATTCTGATCGACCAACGTCACCGCCACGGCCGCGGCCGCCACCTCGTGCTCGATCTCCTTCGCCTGGTGGCGGACCAGGTTGGCCTCGAATAGGTCCCTTGTTCCGCCATTGAAGGTGAAGGGTGGAGTGGCGTGCATACGCTACGAGGTTAGGAGATGTGGGAGTGGCGATGGGCAGTTGAGCTGCCGAGCCCACATCTTCAGCCTCGTTCCTGCCTGGCTGAACATTCAAGCGAAATCGAGCTTTTCAAATCGCTTGAATGGTCAAATCATTTGAATTAGAACACCTGTCATGACCGACCCAGACAGCGAACTTAGACCCGTATTCGAGATCGAGGACCTCAGAACCCTCGAGATACTGATCGACCCACTGCGGATGCGCATCCTCTACATGCTGACCAAGTCGGCACGCACGGTGAGGGAACTCGCAGACGAACTCGAGTTACCTGTCACCCGGCTCTATTACCACGTCAACATGCTGGCCGACGCCGGAATCATCGATGTCGCCGGAGTCGAGAAGGTCGGCGCGATGACCCAACGCAGGTTCCGTGCTGTGGCCAAGGAGTACTCGCCTGCGAAGTCCCTCGTGGACCTGATCCAAAACGATCGGCGGATGGCGGAGATCGTGACAGCCTTGGTATTGGAGGGCGCCAGAGTCGACGCCGAAGCAATGCTCGCCGGTCATCGATCCGACCCGGACAGTCAAGCGGCCCGGGGAGCGCTGGGCCGCACTTTCTTCAGGCTCAGCCCAGACCGGATTGAGCACTGGGCCACGAAAATGGGTGTGGTGGTCGAGGAAATGGCGCAGGAGTCTGACGAGACCGAAGATGGTGAGTTCTACGGATTGACGTTCGTGTTCGCCCCGTTGGTAAGCCCCGTACGAGGGGGCGCAGAGTGACAAACGGGACCAACGACTCCGCCGGACTCCGAGAGCTCCTGCGCATCCCGGACTTTCGCAGACTGTGGTTCGCCCAGATCATCTCCGACATGGGTGACAACCTGACGTTCGTCACCCTCCTGTTCTTGGTGCAACGGCTCACCGGCTCGACAGTCGCGCTGGCCGGCCTTGCCATCTCCGTCGCCATCCCTTCGCTGGTGTTCGGGCTGATCTCTGGGGTGTATGTGGACAGGTGGGATCGGCGCAAGGTGATGATCGTCTCCAATGTTCTTCAAGGCGTCGTCGTGCTCGGCCTCGTTTGGATCCGCTCTGCCGACCTCATCTGGTTGATCTATCTGATCGCGTTCACTCACGCGGCACTCGAGACATTGTTCTTTCCTGCCAAGAATGCCCTCCTTCCTCATCTGGTCGGCAAGGACAACCTGCTCGCGGCCAGATCGGAAGAGCGTCGTGTAGGGAAAGAGTGTAGATCTCGGTGGTCGCCGTATCATTAAAAAAAAAATTACAGACCATACCGTTAGACTTCCTGCTAGAACCATACATCT
>CALCCX010000265.1 GCA_937900165.1 uncultured Acidimicrobiia bacterium
GTGAAATGACAACCCAGACGCCAGCAGAAGAGACAATGAAGACGGCCGTTGCCGCACGGGCGGCCAATGCGACCAAGGTATACGGCGAAGGCGACACCGCCGTCAAAGCCCTCAATGCGGTCACTGTCGACTTCGCTCGCGAAGAGTACAGCGTCATCATGGGGCCGTCTGGGTCAGGAAAATCGACCCTCATGCATTGCATGGCCGGACTCGACGACCTCACGAGCGGCGACGTCTTCATCGGAGGACAGAACCTCGGAGTGCTCAACGACAACGACCTCACGGCCTTGCGCCGCGACAAGGTCGGGTTCATCTTTCAGACTTTCAACTTGATTCCGACGCTGACCGCCAAGGAGAACATCACCCTGCCGATGGACATCGCCGGCACCGCCCCCGACAAAGCCTGGGTCGATCAGGTCGTCGAAACCGTCGGCCTCGGTGACCGTTTGACTCATCGCCCCAGCGAGTTGTCCGGTGGCCAGCAACAGCGGGTCGCGGCCGCCCGGGCGTTGGCCTCCAAACCGGACCTGATTTTCGCAGATGAACCGTCAGGCAATCTTGATTCGAAGGCTGGGGGCGAGTTGTTGGCATTCCTGCGACGGGCGGTCCGAGAGTTCGGTCAAACCATCGTGATGGTCACCCACGATCCGATAGCCGCCGCGTATGCGGATCGGGTCGTCTTCCTAGCCGACGGCCAAATCGTCGACGAGTTGCGCGATCCGACCGCGGACCGAGTGCTCGACCGCATCAAGAGCCTGGAGGTCTGAGCATGCTGCGGGCCAGTTTCAAAAGTGTCTGGGCGCACAAGCTGCGCCTGGCTTTGACCGCGGTCGCGATCGTGCTCGGTGTCGGGCTGATCAGCGGAACCTTCGTATACACAGACACCATCGGCAAGGCGTTCGACGATATTTTCGACGACGCGTTTGCTGGCATAGACATAGTGGTCAGCGCCGAGTCGGAACTCCAGTTCGGCGATGGTGGAGTGCTCCCAGAAGATGCTGTGACGGCGCTGTCCGACGTGGACGGTGTCGAATCGCTGGCCCCATTCCTTCAAGGCATCGGGGTCGCTGTGCTCGACGAAAAAGACGAACCCCTAGGGGGGGGCGGACCACCACAGTTCGGGACCAATTTCGACGAGCAGGCATCCGCCGATGCCGGTGGATTCAACCTGAGGGAAGGCTCATACCCGATCGGACCGGACCAAGTGGTGATCGACGCCGGATTGGCGTCCTTAGGCGACTTCCAGGTCGGGGATCAGATCTCGATCGTCAGTCCTAGTCGTCCAACGCAGGAGTTCGAACTGGTGGGCATCGCCGGATTCGGAGATCTCGACAGCCTGGGCGGCGCAACGTTCGCCATGTTCGATCTTCCAACAATACAGAGTCTGTTGGACAGGGAAGGGCAATTGACCGGTGCATCGATCCAGGTCACTCCCGGTACAGAGGTCGATTCCGTCATCACGGCCATCGAGCCGCTACTGCCCGAAAACGGCATTGTGCAGTCCGGCCAGTCGGCAGCCGAGGAACAGGCAGGCGAAATCCAAGAGGGCCTGGCGTTCTTCAGTACTTTCCTCCTCGCTTTCGGGTTCATCGCCGTCTTTGTCGGTGCCTTCCTGATCTACAACACCTTTCAGATAGTTGTTCGCCAACGAACGAAGGAACTCGCCCTCTTCAGAGCGCTTGGCGCCACCCGAAGACAAGTCAACCGCATGGTGCTCGTCGAGGCGATCATCGTCAGTGTGTTTTCGAGCGTGCTCGGAATCATCTTTGGACTGGGTATCGCCAAGGCCCTCGAGGCGGGGTTGTCAGCAGCAGGCTTCTCGCTCCCGACCGCCAGTTTGTCGTTGCAGCCACGGACCATCGTCGTCGGCCTTGCCGTCGGCATTGGGGTGACTCTTTTGGCCGCCCTCATACCCGCCTACAAGGCTTCCAGGGTGCCCCCTATGGCGGCTCTCCGAGAAGAGATGGCACCGATGAGGCGCAGCTTGACCAAACGAATCGCGGCCGGCGCAATCGTCTCGGGACTCGGAGTTGGGATCATGGCAGTCGGATTGTTCGTCAGCCTCGAGTCCGGTCCTCCTGAGATCGTATATGTCGGGCTCGGAGTCACTATCGTATTTTTTGGAGTCTTTATCCTCGGCCCACTCTTCGCCAGGCCCATGGCCGGTTTCATCGGGGCGCCATTCCAGAGGTTCCGCGGAGTCGCGGGAAAGCTCGCGAGAGAGAACTCCATGCGCAGCCCTCGTCGCACTTCGGCCACGGCCATCGCGGTCGTAATCAGCGTCACGTTGGTCTCCCTTGTTTCGGTGTTTTCAGCTTCGATCCGGGGAACAATCAGCGACATCCTCGGAAACGACATCAAGGCCGATCTCATTATTTCCTCGACCAATCAATTCGACCCGACGGCGACGTTCACACCCGACCTGGCAGATCGAGTCGAAGATGACCCAGCTGTGGCGGATGTGACAAGGGTGTCGGTCGGTTCCGCTCTCGTCAACGACCACGAGACCTTTATAACGGGCGCCGAGAGCGACTTCGCCGAATACTTCCCGCCTGACAGCAGTGAAGGCAACCTCGCACCCGGCCTCGGCCAAGTCGTCGTCGATCAGGGCACTGCAGAGTCGAACGATTGGCAGATCGGCGATGAGATCGAGATCGATTTCGAGCTGACCGGAACCAGAGCCTTCGATATCGTCGGAGTTGCGGATGGAGACCTGTGGTCTGGCGTCATCTTGCTGAGTAGAGACGAGTGGACGGCTCAGTACGGCGCCGAGGCCGACAACCAGGTCTACATACGTGGTGCCGGTGGTACCGAGGACGAGGTCAAAGCGGCAATCGAAGGCTACACGGAGGACGTGCCTACTGCCGAACTCCAGACGTTCGCGCAAGTCCAGTCGACCGCTGAGGACCAGCTCGACGGCCTGCTCAACGTTTTCCTCGGCCTCTTGGCCGTCACGGTGCTCATTGGAATGCTGGGTGTAACCAATACGATGACCCTTTCCGTAGTCGAGAGGAGGCGGGAGATCGGCCTGCTGCGGGCCATCGGACTCGGCCGCAAACCAACCAAACGAATGGTGCGGTACGAGGCAGCGATCGTCTCGGTCTTTGGTGCTCTATTGGGAGTGGGGCTCGGCATTTTCTTCGGCTGGGCCATCCTGAGAGCTCTGGCCGATCAAGGCTTCTCGGCCTTTGTGATTCCGTGGTTCCCGACCGAAGCAACCGTGTCGAGCTTCCTGGGAAGCCTCGGGTTCTGGGTGGTCATGACAGGAGTCCTCGGGATCGTCTTTGCCGTCCTACCGGCCAGGAAGGCAGCAAAGCTCAACATCCTGGATGCAATCAAATACGAATGACAGCACAGCTGATTGTGATGTGAATAGTCGACTCGCAAAATTCGAGACTGCGACGATGGGAAATGAAGCCTCAGGCGTCGGCCGGGTCCGGGTGTGTTTCGGGGGTTGCTCGTCTACCGTTTGGTCGGTAGGCGCAGGATGTACCTGATCAAACCGATTGCGAACAGCACCAGGCCGACCCTGACAGGACGTGAGTCAACGATCCAACCAACCGACAAGGTGAAGGTGGCGACTATCGCGATCACTGCGATCGCCTTCAGTCTTGGGCTGAAGCCAACCCCTGCCCGCCAGTCGCGGATGATCGGTCCAAACACCCGGTGGCTGACCAGCCACAGATCGAAACGCTCAGATGACCGCGAGAAGAAAAAACCTGCCAACAGCACCGGGCCGGTGGTGGGAATCAGCGGAACCACGATGCCGACGATCGCGATCCCGAGCCAGAGCATGCCAAGCGAGGCGTAAACCATTCGCACTACGCGCGAGCGGGCCAGGGTCGTCTGGGTCGAAACGATCGAATCAATCACGGCACACAGACGATATCGGCCACAGCGTCAGACACTTAGTCGGCAAAGGGTTTTTGATCAGACACCAAGTCGGAAAAGCTCACCACTCGGCTGAATTCAGCGAGGAACAGGGCCGCGATAACCGGACCTGTGCTCACCCCCCTTTCATGTCGCCGGCATTCGGCGTCGCTCCGGCAGACCGCTAGCCTCGCCCAACATATGTCCTCCGACAACTACCGCAAGAACTGGATCGAATCGAACCGTCCGATCCCAAGGCGCTTCGTCCGCCCTGCGCTGCGATTTACCAAGATCGAAGCAGCGTCTGGGATAGTTCTCATCATTGCGGCCATCCTGGCGATGCTTTGGGCCAACTTGTCCGTTTTCGGCGACAGCTACGCCTCTTTTTGGGGAACGACTGTCGAGTTCACAGCTGTGGGCTTGCATATCGAGGAGAGCTTCAAGGATCTGGTGAACGATGGGCTGATGGCGATTTTCTTCTTCGTCGTTGGGATGGAAATCAAACGTGAACTCGCAATTGGCGAGTTGCGGGACCCCAAGAAGGCAGCCTTACCTGCGATGGCGGCCGTCGGCGGTATGGTCGTGCCTGCTCTCATATACCTCTTCTTCGTATTTGGCGAGGGAGGACAGGCGATCCAAGGGTGGGGCATCCCGATGGCCACGGACATAGCCTTTTCGTTGGGAGTGCTCGCCTTGCTCGGATCACGGGCCCCGGTCGGCGCCAAGCTATTCCTTCTGACCCTCGCCATCGTCGACGACATCGGCGCCATCACAGTTATCGCCATCTTCTACACAGACAATCTCAGCCTGGGTTGGCTGACAATCGGCCTCGGAGGTATCGCCCTGATTTCCATTGGCTCCCAGGTGAACATCCGTGCGATGAGTTTCTACGTGACCGTCGGCTTCATCACCTGGTTCGCGTTCCTCGAATCAGGGGTGCACGCAACCATCGCCGGGGTGCTCATCGGGCTTCTGACTCCAGCCCGGCCGCTCTACACCCACGAGGAATACGACCAAACGGCCAGGCGAATCATCGACTACTACCCGGCCACGTCGGACGAACCCAACTTCCAAGACCTGGTCGATCACGAAGCTCTACTGCTCGCCGACGTGGCCCGCGAGTCCGTCGCGCCTCTCAACCGAATCGAACACGCCCTGCACAATTGGAGTTCGTTCCTCATCGTGCCGCTGTTCGCTCTCGCAAATGCAGGTGTGCGACTGGTGGGAACGGATGTGGGCGGCTCTTTGACTTCGTCTCTGGCACTTGGAGTGGCATTCGGACTCGTCGTCGGAAAAACTGTCGGTGTCACCTTCTTCGCGTGGATCGCTCTCAAAACCGGGCTGGGCCTTATGCCCACCGGAGTCGGCTGGCGACACATCATCGGAACTGCGATGCTCTCCGGAATCGGTTTCACTGTCGCGCTCTTCATCGCTGAGCTCGCCTTTACCGATGCGGCCTTGACCGACCTCGCCAAGATCGGCATCTTCGTCGGTTCGATCGTTGCCGGGCTCGGCGGATACTTCTTCCTGAGAACGGCCGCTGCTCCCGATCCGCGACAACCGACCGCTGAGGAACCGGTGACGGCCGAATGACCGAGCGGTATCCAGATATCGACCGGCAAATAGTCTGTGTCGACTGCCTGGAAACCGCCCACCTGATCACGCCGCTGCCCGAAGACGACGACCTCTATCCCGGCGATATTCTCGTGTACCGCTGCGAAGCCTGTCTCGACCGCTGGGACATCGTATACGACCCAGATGACGAACTCGGCTGAGGTGAAGCCCGGTCGGTGCCTAGGCCGCTATCCGCCGTCCGCAGTCCGCCACTGCGCACCGTTGCTGGAGGTGGAGCGGCGGACCAGATCCCCGCAAACGCAGATAAACTCGACGCCGCCATCGAATCGGCGAGCCCGTTGCCATGGAATGGCGACCGGCGTATCGAATAGATCGCACATGACAGTCACGACCGAGTCTGATAACTCGTCTTCTCGCGGCGACAGCGCTCTTCGTAAATCTCGTACCCGGTCGCGAGCCGAGTCGAGTCGACGCCGCGACTCGCTGAGCTGTTTGATGGTGCCCCGCCTCCGCCGCACATCGTCATGGTCCCGCCACAGGACCAGTAATGATTCGAACTCGGCTTCCAAAGCGGCGTGCATTCACCGCACGATAGAGCGAACCAGTGCGGATTCGCACTGGTTCAGTCGACTCCCTGTCATTCGCAGGACATGAAAAGGGGCCCCCAAACCCTGTAAAACGTCGGATTCAGGCCCGCCTTTATCCCAGATTGACAGTGAATCAGGGAACCTCTCGTAAACCTCGAACGTCGAACCTGCGAGGAACCAATAATGAGCATGCAGGACACCGCCGAGATG
>CALCCX010000266.1 GCA_937900165.1 uncultured Acidimicrobiia bacterium
CTGTCTTTAGGATGGAGTCGTGGGATCTGAGCCTTCGGATCGTGCTTCTCGGAATCGTTGGCGAGCGCTGGCGCCTCGGTTTGATGTTCCAGCCGCCCGGGGTGCATGTTGGTGGCAAATCGGAATTGCGTTTCGAGCTCGCCCAGGCGAACTCAACCACGAATCCCATCAACCCGGGTCTCTCCGATTCGGTGTTTGCGAAGATCAAGCGCGACTCCCGCTCGCCGATTCCGTGGGAGCTGCGATTGGGCGTGTCCTACGTGATCTCCAGTAAGGTCGTCGTGGCCCTGGACCTCCAACTCGTGGGTCCCGTTGCGTCTGGCTCCATTGCCCCGGGCATTCCACAGCTCGAGGGTCGGACCAATAGCGCCGGGTCCCTACTGGCAGACTCGACGAAGCGGGACTTCACCTGGAATATCTCCGTGGGCTCCGAGATTCAGATTACCAAGTTTCTGTTCACGCGTTTCGGGTTCCTCACCGACAACAGCAGCGCGCCGGACGTTGCCACGACGACGTCAGGCGCCATCCAGCCTGCCAAGATCGACCGATTTGGCTTCAGCGCCTCCCTCGGTGGTCACAAGAACCAAAAAGGGTTGTCCGCGGGCGTGTCTATGCTGTTCGGCAAGGGAACGGGCAACGGTCTCGACTTGCGAGGACAGGCGTTCGCAGACAATGCCATCTTCACTCGCGTCCCCGTCAAAGAACGGATCTTCATCATCTCCATCGGCGGTGATATCGGTCAGACGGCGGACGTCGTGAAGACGCACGTGAAGGAAAAGAAGACCGAAGAAGAGACCGAAGAAGAGACGCAGAGGAAGCGAGCGGCCGAGCGCAAAGCCATGGAGGACGAGGTGGACCCCGCCGTCAAAGCGGCCAGGGAGCGGACCATCGAAGCGCGCAACGAAGCCGATGCCGCGAGCGAGCGGCTCAAGGAAGCCGAGCAAGAGCTCGACAAAGTAGAGCAGGAGAAGCGCGAGAAGGAGAACCTCAATGCGGACGATCAGGGCGCGATCCAAGGTGCGACGCAACGGGGTATCGGCTCGGGTAGGTAGTCTCACGCTGCTGACGCTTCTTTGGGCGCCTGCGCCGGCCGCGAGCCAGATCGGTCCCGACGGCAGTCCCATCACCACGTCGAACTACTCGGTCGACCTCACGCGTGGGGTGGTCGTCAGCTCATCTCGCGTGGTCGGGCTCTCCGGGGCAGCCACATCGCTCGCACAAGGGGTGGAGGGTGGCCTGCAGAATCCTGCCGCGGTGGCCTATCGAGGGCCACAGTGGCCGGACTGGTACGACTACTGGTTGGCGTTTGGAGTGACGTATCCGTTCCAAGCCGGGGACTTTTACAACAGTGGACGCGTGCTCGAAAACCCCGGAGACGTCTCCCAGGAGAGCCTGGTGTTCTTGATTCCAGGGGCCTACTGGCAGATGTGGAACCTCGGCATCGGCCTGACGATCGATGCGCAGCTCATCAGGTTGAGCGTTCGGAACCCGAGCACCATGCAGGACGAAACGCTGCGGCTGCGATTTACCACCTTTCACATACAGGGCGGCTACGGGTTCCTCGACGGACAATTGATCCTCGGCGGTGGTCTGCGAATCCTCCGACAGCGGAGTTTCGCATCGAGTCAGCTCATCAGCGGCGGCGATACCTATGACACCCTCGGACTCGGGGCCGAGCTGGGCGTGATGTTCAGACCTCACCACAAGAGGTGGAGCCTCGGCGGCTCGCTTTTTCCGGAGATGTCGACCGGCCTCCGCACGCGCGGAAACGTGCAGGAAACTCCCGAGGGCGACATCGTCGTGGGCGGTTTCTATCTGCCTCGGGAGACGAAGGTCCCTACGACCGGTAGCGTCGGCTTTTCCTATCAGTTTGGTCCGCGGCCAACCAACCCGCCGTGGATCAGCGCCCGCATGCTCGCCGAAGACGAGCTCGCGCGCCTAGATCGCAGGAAACACTCGGCCGAAGAGTCCGAGAGGGAAGAGATCGCCGCGGTGAAGGCGCGGGGAGGACCGGACGTGGACCTCTGCGTTCAGGCAGTCAGGCAGAAGTACGCCAGGAAGTACGCGAATATCGAGCAAACGCGGAAGGGGATTCGGAGGGTGGCCTGGG
>CALCCX010000267.1 GCA_937900165.1 uncultured Acidimicrobiia bacterium
TGAAGGGAGTTCAGACGTGTGCTCTTTTTTTTTTTTTCAAGCAGAAGACGGCATACGAGCTATATCAGTGTGACTGGAGTTCAGACGTGTGCTCTTCCGATCTGGGAGGAGTGCTGACGTTGGTGTCCCCAACGGTCGTGACGGTGCTTGGTCCGGCCCTTCGTGGAGGCGGTCCGGCAGAGATAGTTCTGCTCAGCGCACTCGCCTTCTTCGCTCCCGCGTTCGTGCTCAGCGGGGTCAGCCCCGTTGTCGTCAAGATCCTCCTGACCGATCTCGATGACACAGGAACGGTAGTCGGACGCCTGTCGGGGATCGGCACCGCAGGCGCAATTGCCGGAACATTTCTGACCGGGTTTGTCCTACTGGGGCGGGCACCAGGGCGGCCGATCGTCCTCGTTCTGGGTTTGGCGCTGATCGCCGTCGGCGCCGGATTCGCCACGGGCGGCAGAGCCAACCAGATCCGAGCGCGGGGGATGTTTGGTTTGATCATGGGAGGAGGTCTGCTCATGACGGTTCCAGGCCCCTGCCTCGACGAGACCTCTTACGCGTGCGCCAGGGTGGTCGAGGACCAGGAGCGGGTCGGCGGCCGAACACTGATACTGGACACGGCGAGGAATTCTTACGTCGATCTCAATGACCCCTCCTATCTGGAGTTTCGTTACGCCCAGCTATTCGGCGCGGCCATCGACGCCTACGTCGAAGATGATCGCCCCCAGGTCCTATACATAGGAGGAGGCGGCTTCACCTTTCCCCAGTGGTTCGCGGCCACCAGACCAGGCGGACGCAACGTCGTATTGGAGATTGACGCTGGTGTGGTTGAGATCGCCAGATCTGAGCTCGGCTTCGACGACGCCGCCACCAACTCGACCGTGCTCGTGGGAGATGCCAGACAGACCATGGCGACCACCGTTGATGGAACTTTCGACGTCGTTGTGGGAGACGCCTTCGGCGGATTCACGGTGCCCTGGCATCTAACGACAGTGGAGTTTCTGGCAGAGATGAAGGCCAAGATGAGTCCAGAGGGCATTTATCTGCTCAACCTGATCGACTACCCGCCCCTCGACTTTGCCAAATCCGAAGCAGCCTCCATCGCAGCCACCTTTGCTTCTACATTGCTGATCGCACCGCAGAACTACCTTGATGGTGAAGCAGGAGGAAATTTCGTATTCGTCGCGTCGGATCGCCCGCTCGAACCCGCTGCGATAGAGGCGCTAATCGAAGAAACCGGCCAAGACGCCATCGTTCTAGACGGGGTCACCGACTGGGTGGAGGGTCGCAGTCCGCTCCGTGACGATTTCGCACCCGTCGATCAGATGATCACCAGAGCCGGCTGATCGTCGACAACCAAGTACCTGGTCTCCTCAGCCGACCGCTACGCCGAGGTCTGTCAGGCGGGCGATCATCGCCTGGCCGTCACCGGTTTGCAGCTCAACGGAGGCCGTATGGGCGAGCGGGAGCGACACGGAGAAACCCGCCTCGACCGCGTCTAGGGCAGTGGCGCCGACGCAGTAGTCGAGCGCCAGGCCTGTGACCACTACCGACTCGGTGCCTCGGGAGGCGAGCAGCTCGATCATTTCGGTCGGAACGGTTTCATCGGACTGGGGATCACGCATCGTGAAGCCTGAGTAACCGTCCTCGCCGTTGGCGCCCTTGCGCACCGTAGGCCCAGCGACCAGCAGCTGAGGGTGGAAGGCCGCGCCCCACGTATCCGCTACACAATGGACCGGCCAAATGCCTCCGTCTTTTTCGAAATGAGGCGTTGACTCCGGATGCCAGTCCTGTGTGTAGACGACGAACGCACCCGCCACCGCCGCCCGTACGATCAATGAGTTCAACGGTCCGACGATTCCCTCGGCGCCGGAAACCGAAAGGCTACCCGAGGGATCAGCGAAGTCGTTCTGGACATCAACTACCAGCAGGAGATCGGAAGAGCACACGTCTGAACTCCAGTCACACTGATATATCTCGTATGCCGTCTTCTGCTTGAAAAAAAAAATAATCCAATATATACTATATCAGTAATCTCTCCCCCACCATCCCTTGCCTTCCTAACTTCTCTCCTTATCTCTCTTCTCTCACTGTCATCCCTTTCGGACTGTCGCCCCACACC
>CALCCX010000268.1 GCA_937900165.1 uncultured Acidimicrobiia bacterium
GATGTGAGTTGCGTCGTGGTGGCAGCAGTAGCAGGACACAGTCATGTATGGACTGTGGAAGTTGATCTACTTGTCTGGGTTAGTAGTTTTGTTTTTTTTTTTTTCAAGCAGAAGACGGCATACGAGATATATCAGTGTGACTGGAGTTCAGACGTGTGCTCTTCCGATCTGATCCCATTGCACGATGGGAGGAGGCGCTCGCCGTTGCCGGCTGGCTCGACGAGGCCCTGCGGGACGGCACCTGGGAGGAAGCTCGAGCCGAAGTGGCCGCGGCCGAGGAATTCGCTGCCAATAGCAACTACCCGGACCCGTCGTCGGCGATGGAGGCCGTGTTCACAGGGGACTCCGCATGAGTGAAACGCGTGTCACCTTCGGACAGGCGACAGTCGATGCAATGCGCCACGCGATGCGTGAGAACGACAAGGTCGTCGTCATCGGTGAGGACATCACTTGGGGTGGGAACTTCGGTCAGTTCCGCGGCCTTGTCGATGAATTCGGCCGGGACCGGGTGATAGACATGCCCATCTCGGAGGCGATCATCATGGCGGTTTCGGTCGGTGCGGCGGTTACCGGCTTGCGACCCGTAGCCTCTATGAGTTTCGTCGAGTTCACGCTGGGTGCGATGGACGAGATCGTGAACCAGGCGGCGAAGTTCAGGTACATGTTTGGCGGTCAGGTCTCGGTTCCGATCGTACTTCGAGCCTCGGACGGCATTCTCCGCTCATCGGCAGGACAGCACTCGTCCAGCCTCGAAGCGATCTTTGCGCACATGCCGGGTCTCAAAGTCGTCGCACCTTCCAATCCCGCAGACGCCAAGGGCCTGTTGCGGTCTGCGATCGACGACGACGACCCGGTCGTGTACCTCGAGAACAAGCGGATTACGTCAAAGCGAGGGCCGGTGCCTGAGGGTGACCACCGAGTGCCGCTGGGTGAGGCCGCGGTGCGGCGGCCGGGTCGCGACGTCACGATCGTTACGTATTCGAGCATGGTCCTCCACGCCGAGGAGGCCTGTGCCGAGTTGTCGGCTCAGGGTGTCGACGCCGGGCTGGTCGACCTCCGCTCGCTGGTCCCCCTCGACCTCGCGACCGTGCTCGAAGAGGTCAGCCCCACCGGGCGGGCAGTTGTCGCTCACGAGGCGTGGCGGTTTGGCGGCTTCGGGGCGGAGCTGGCTGCCCAGATCACCGAGGAACTCTTCGATGAGCTGAAGGCGCCAGTAGCCCGGGTGGGCGCCGCATCGGCGCCGATTCCCTTCAGCCCACCACTGGAAGCAGCTGTGGTACCTGGCGTGGCCGACATTGTCGCAGGGGCGCTGTCAACTCTCCGCGTGTGAGTCTGGTTCATTCTGGCCTTGGTCGGTGGATGGAACGGGCATGCTCTGCTCGTCGACCCACTCCGTCTCGAGAACACCGGATGTGTGATGGAATGCGATCGCCTTGCCCTCAGCCGACGATCCAGGGCCGGCATGCAATATGCCGGCCGGCCGCCACACGTAGCCCCCAGGTAGGTACGTGTGGGTCTGTGGTCCGCGCCCATCTAGCTCCGAGATCGTTAGCTCACCATCCAGCAGGACCATCTCCTCGGCGACTGCATGTCGATGCCATGGCCCATCGTCTCCAGACCAGTCGACCGATCCGCTCAGCCATGAGTCACCTTGCCTGGTCGAGGCCAGACGCTTGACAAAACGTCCTTCCTGGCACGGTTGAGCCTCCCAGGGAATCTCTGTGGCGCGTACGATCTCGACGGCGCCGGCCATACCGCCCGAAGTAGTGTCATAGGAGAACGGGGCCGTGGTGAGGAGCAGGGCCATTGTCCCATCCTCTGCACGGATGCCGGGGACCATGCAGCGTTGGGGTATGTGGGCAAAGTCGTATTGGCCAATGGATTGGGCACCGATGCGGAGCCGCCCGTTCAACACAAGAACCGAGACGTCGGCAGTGAAGGCACCTGTGGCGCCAGACCCCCAACTGCCCTCGAACTTAGCGATTCGAGTGGCCGGCCCAGACATGTCTTTCGAGAGGACTCGGGTGGCCAGCCTACCTTCGAGCCCTGCGATGGACATGGTGCGGACAGGGAGTCCCGCCTCGTCAACGCCAGGGAGGTGAGTAGTGCGGCGGTCGACGATTGCGGGATCCAAGGTCTCGCCTCCTCAGCGATGATGGGAGGTTAGGGAAATCCACTCCCCCATAGACTACCAGTGTCGCCACGGCCCAATCGAGGCCGTGGCATGATCACCCAACCATAAGAGTCCGGGAAGCTGAAGGAAGATCAGTGGCCACCAACGCACGACTCTCAGAATGGGCCGCGCTGCCCGCCGATCCCGCACCTCTGCGCTGCAGTCATCGACCGGCTCACCTAATAAAGGCCACATCTTGGAGGCCGGCATCGACTCCTCCCAGCTCCGCACCACTCGCCCCGCCAAACCGGAACCACAAAATATTCATTCTCCATCACCACGAGCCCGTTGGGAGCGCTTCTTTGATGCGCATGCAAGAGAGCCGGGGGAGGCGATACGGTCCGGTACCCCCCTTCGAGCCGGCACGATAGAACCGCGTGAGGGCCCGTTTTGGTTGGAGCCACATTCGAGGGCTCCGATTCTTTATCAGGATCAGATTGAGATCCAGACTGCCTGGCTGGTCGCCAAGCAGGTGCCGTTCTGATCGAATAGGGCGGTGCCGGCCTTCACCCTTCTTCCCTTCCAGGGGTCTGACCAACTGACCAGGGCGTAGGTTTGGCCCGTAAGGATTGGTGCGGTGACTTTCGTGCGCATCTGGCCAGTCACGGCGTTGAGCAGCTTGGCGCTCAGGGTTGTTGCTCGCCAGCCGGATGGGCAGTCAATTGCGGCCCAGACGTAGCGATCAGCCACGATTCCATTGGTATTCCCGGCCCATTCCGGCGGGGTCCAGGGTGTGGCGAAGTCCTGCCGGTCGGGCAACGGTCCGGCATGGACCTGCATGGAATCGGGGATCGTGCCGCACGAAAAACAATCGGGGATCACGTCGTGATCGTGGACGGGGGACCGTTGGCGCGCCGCCTCAGCGTCGTCGATCGAAACAGGTTCCGGCGTGCCGATCTCGCCTGTGAACGGTCGGACCCGCAAGATCAGGCTCGGTCCGTCGTGCAGTTCGAGGCGATCGTTGGAGCGGACCAGATCGAGCGGTCGGTCGAGGGGGATCGGATTGAAGAAATCGGCTGTGGCCGGACCGTCGATTCTCTCGGCCAGCAATCCGGCCGCGTAGCCGCCTTGTCCGAGGCCGGTCACGCCTTGGAATCGGGTGGGGATGGTGATGGTTTCGGCCACGTCGACCGACTCAACCAGACGGGTAGATGGGGAACCGCTCGCACATCTCTGTGACCCTTGACCGGGTGCGAGCGGCGACTTCACCTCGAGTACTTGCGACCATCGATTCCAGCACATCTGCGATGCCGTGACCGATTGCGGCGAACTCCGCCTCTCCAAAGCCGCGGGCGGTGCCGGCCGACGTTCCGAAACGCAGCCCTGAGGTGACCTGCGGAGGTTGGGGATCGCCAGGCACGCCGTTCTTGTTGGCTGTGAGCCCGGCCGCCTCCAGGGCGTCGGAAGCCTCCGCCCCCGTCAGTCCAATTTGCCGCAGGTCGATCAGGAGCAATGGCGTGTCGGTCCCGCCGGTCATCACGTCTACCTCCCGCCCTACCAACGTGGCGGCCAGCGTCCGAGCGTTGGCAAGCACAGCTTCCGCATAGTCCGTGAACTCGGGACGCAGTGCCTCGCCGAGGCATACCGCTTTGGCCGCAACCGCGTTGAGGATCACCGAACCCTGCACACCTGGGAATACCGCAGAGTCGAGTTTGCGATCGAGGTCGTCTCGGGCGCTGAGGATCAAACCGCCCCTGACCCCACGCAGATTCTTGTAGGTCGTGGCGGTAACCACGTCTGCGTGGGGCAGCGGATCGGGATGGGCGCCCACGGCAACCAGCCCGGCCCAGTGGGCCATGTCCACCAGCAGGATTGCCCCAACCTCGTCGGCGACGAACCGAAACTTCGTGAAGTCGATGGCCCGGGGATAGGCGGACCCGCCTGCGATGATCAGCTTGGGCCTATGCGTGGCGGCCTTGGCCTCGAGATCGTGGTAGTTGAGCCATCCGTCGGCCGTCACCCCGTAGTGGACAGCGTTCATCCACTTGCCTGAGATGTTGGGTCCGGCGCCATGACTTAGGTGGCCACCTGCCGAGAGGTCCATCGACAGGATGGTGTCGCCAGGCTTCAGGAATGCGAGGAACACCGCCAGGTTGGCCTGTGATCCGGAGTGGGGCTGCACGTTGGCGTACGAAGCGCCGAATAGCTGTTTGGTGCGTTCGATGGCGAGTCGCTCGACCACGTCGGCGTGTTCGGCTCCTCCGTAGTAGCGCCCGCCCGGGTATCCCTCGACGGTCTTGTTGACCATGGGTGAGCCGATCGCCTCCAGGGTCGCTCGGCTGACCAGGTTCTCAGACGCGATCAGTTCGACACCGTCGCGCTGGCGGGCCGTCTCGGCATCGAGGGCCGCGGAGACGGCGGGATCGACCTCGGTCAACGATCCAGATCGGAAGAGCGTCGTGTAGGGAAAGAGTGTAGATCTCGGTGGTCGCCGGATCATTAAAAAAAAAAAACAACTAGAAAAAATAAAGACAAAAAAAAAAAAAAAAAATAGTCTGAACGTAGTAGAAAGTCACGCAACTAGTCCACTCGCAGACCGAGT
>CALCCX010000269.1 GCA_937900165.1 uncultured Acidimicrobiia bacterium
GGCAGGATGTTGAGGTGCATGCGGAATTTGCGTACGTCCCCGTTCTCTTTTGAAAGTCCCGGACAGACGGACATGATGACTTCGAGCGGGTTGCCTCAGGCGATTTGTACACCGTGTTCTCGGTAACTCGGATACGCCCAGTCGCGATCGGTGAGGTCAAACGCGGACCCGATCTGGGTCGCTTCCTGCCCCTCCAATGGCGGGAACGTTCCGATTCGACCCTGTCGCTGCAAGGCCACCAACTTGCGGTCCAGTGTCCTGGCCAGGGCCATGAGCCGGTACAACTCGACCAGCTCCTTGTCGTCGAGTGGGGGCAGGTCGCCGACGAGATTCCCGTTCGCATCGATGATTTGGTGCACTGGGTCCTCCTCGCGTGGCGGGTGTGGTTACTCCGAGTCTGCCATGCCCGGCGCGTCAGTGGGCCGCCAGATGACCGGCCGAACACCTCTTCCAAGTCGGCTACTCTCCTGTGGCGAATTGTCGCCGCTGGCGCGGGTAGCCAGGGCAGACCAATGGAGGAGGTTTCGTGAGATCGCTGGTAGAAGGCCTCGCCCGGCTGGTCGGCAGGTACCCGGTTGCCGTCATTGTCATTTCGATTGTGCTGTCCTTCGGCCTGGGCACCTACGGCGCGGACTTCAACGATCAGGGCGATGGAGGCAACGAGGCATTTGCTCCAGACACCCCCGAATTGGTCGCTGCCGAGAGGATCGGTGATCTCTTCGGCGAGGACTCCGGTTCGATTCCGATTCAGTTCCTCATCGAGGCAGAGAGTGGAGACGTGCTTTCACTCGATGGCCTGACGGCGGTCAACGCGCTGGGTCAGGCGTTGGCCTCGGGTGCGGTCGCAGAAGACTTGATCGAGGAAACACCCCAGCAGCCGGCTTTCACCAGCTTCCTCTTCCCTGCCCAGGTGGCCGCCCAGGACCAAGGCGTCGAACCGACCAGCGACGCCCAAGTGAAACAACTGTTTGCCGCCGGCCTCGAATCGCTGCCGCCTGAACAGTCGTTCTTCGTTGATTTCCTGTTTCCCATGGATACGGATGCGCTGGCGGCCCCGGTGGGTAGCGCTTTGGCCATTGCGTTTGCTAATTCGACCGGGGTGGATGGTTTTGACGCCTACGTCGATCGCCTGGCGACGATGGCCGACGAGCTGGAAAGTCTGGAACTTCCAGACGGCTTCTCGGTTGCCCCATTCTCCCAAGAGTTGCTGTTCTCTACCCAGGACGAGTTCCAAGCCGAGATCGGCCGCCTTTTTGGCATGGCGTTCCTGATCATCATCGGTGTGCTGATCCTGGTGTTCTGGGTGGGCGGGTTCGGTCGTGGTCTCCGCCGCACCCTCGCCGACATGGGCCTCACGATGTTCACAATCGTATTGGCTCTCCAGTGGATGTGGGGTGCCTGGAAATTCTTCTACGACGAACCCAACCCGATGAGCCAAATAATCCCGATCCTGTTGATCGGGCTGGGAGTCGACTATTCGATCCACCTCACCACCCGCTACCGCGAAGAGATCGCCAGAGGAGAGACCGTCGACGCCGCCATCGGGCTGGCAATTCGCACAGTTGGCATTTCCCTTGTGCTTGCCACCTTGACCACCGCGGTGGGGTTTCTCACCAACCTCACCAACGACATCAAGGCGCTTCAGGGCTTTGGCGTTCTGGCGGCGGTCGGCATCGTCGCCTCGTTCCTTCTCATGCTCACCTTCGTGCCGGCGGTGCGAATTCTTCTCGACCGGCGCGCCGAACGGAACGGCTCACTGCCCAGGGAGCACATGGAGGGTGGCGAAAGCCGGCTTCTGCCACGCCTGATCGGGAGCACCGCAGTGCTCGCGGAGAAGGTTCCGGCCCTCACCCTGACCATCGCGTTGATCCTCGGAGCGATCGGCGGGTTCGGTGTTTCCAGGCTGAGCACGTCGTTTTCGTTCTTGGATTTCGTACCGACGAGCTCGCCGCTTCGTGATACCGCCGAAACGCTGCTCGATGAGTTCTTCGTCGTTGGAGAGACCACCGCGGTGCTTGTGGAGGGCGACATCGCCGGGGCATCGGGGTGGAACGCAATGGCCTCGTCGTATCTGGCGGCCGGCGGTGTTGAGAACGTAGTGACCACGCCTGATGGTTTCCCGGTGGCGAACTCGCCAGTGTCGCTCGTCGCCCAGGTGACCAATCCGGAGAGTCCCGACTACGTCCCTGCCTTGGATGAGGTCGCCCAACAGGTAGGACTGGGTTCGGATCTCTCCATCACCGGAGACTCGATTGAGCCGCTGCTCGACGCCCTCTTTCAGGCGGTACCCGACCAGATCGGTGCGGTGGTGAGTCAGGGGGAAGGTGGCTACGACGCAGCCCTGTTCGACTTCACAACTGGAGCCGGAGAGGCCGGAGCGGGGGCGATTTCTGTCGGTTTGAACGATGTGTTTGCGGCGGTCGATGGCGCCGGCCTGTCTGCGATCGCCACGTCCAACAACATCATCACTGAGGTAATCATCACCTCGTTGCGAGATTCCCAGGTGTCTTCGTTGGCGATCACGCTGGTGGCGGCGACGTTGTTGTTGGTGCTGGTCTTCGGGATCGAGACGCGGCGTCCGCTGCTTGGCGTGATTACTGCTCTTCCGGTCGTCCTGGTCGTGATCTGGAGCCTCGGGATCATGGCCGGGCTGGGAATCCCGTTCGGGCCGGTGACCGCCACCATCTCGGCTTTGGCGATCGGGATCGGGATTCCTTACACGATCCACATAACCCGCCGCTACTTGGAGGACCGGAAGAAGTTCGCCACGCCCGAAGAGGCGATCCGTTCGACCGCCACCAATACGGGGGGCGCTTTGGCGGGTTCGGCGGTCACCACGGTGGCCGGTTTTGGTATCCTGATGACCTCGAGCACGATCCCCTTCCAGCAGTTCGGGCTCGTGACCGCCTATACGATTCTCCTGTCGCTGATCGGCGCCATCCTCGTGTTGCCCCCGATGCTGGTCCTGTGGGACCGCTGGCATCGCCGCCGCGACGCACCCACGGGAGCCGCCGAAGAGGAACTGGTATCTCAGTCCTGATGGCGCGCTCTTTGTCCAGCGGGTAGGTTTGCCCGCGGGACTCGCCGCATGAGGTGGTGGGCCAGGGAGAAGAGGGAGAGTTTCGTGCTCAGTATCAATATTTCGAAACGTAGCGCGATCATGATCGTGCTGGCGGTGTTGCTGGTGGTTCCGGCGGTTGCGTTCGGCAATGACGTGTTCGACGATGTGGCCGATACGGGTCCGCATACCGACGGCATCGGGTTCATGGCATCTTCGGGTGTCTCGGTCGGTTGTGATGCGGACAACTATTGTCCGAGTGACAATGTGACGAGAGCCCAGATGGGCACGTTCATGTACCGCTTGTCCGGTAACGATCCGGCAACCCCGTCCCGGCCAAGCGCGGCTTTGGCCGCCAGATCCACCGGATTTTCGACCCGGACAAATTCTCTAAAAAAAGCGGCCGCTATATTGCCGGAATTGCCGGTGGCACAACAAGCAAGCTGCTCAATGGCG
>CALCCX010000270.1 GCA_937900165.1 uncultured Acidimicrobiia bacterium
GGATGACTGAGTTTCTGTCGTTTTTTTTTTTTCAAGCAGAAGACGGCATACGAGATATATCAGTGTGACTGGAGTTCAGACGTGTGCTCTTCCGATCTTGGAGTTGGGGTGAACCGGAGCGGGAGGCGGGTGAGTTTTCTGTATTCGATTGCGGAATCGAATCGGAAATAACGAACAAGGAGCGACGTCAAAAAACACCGGAATAGCAACCTCGTTGCCCGGTCTTTTTTGACATGAGCGACCCCCAATATCCTGTCCTCGCTAGCGAGGGCGCTCGAGGGCCGGGCTTCGCCCGGGGGGAAGGCGCGGTGCTCGTGATTCCTCCAGACCTCCTCTCCGTTCACCCAGACCGCGGCCCCGTCGTCGGATCCGAGGGAAAAGAGAGCCCGGCGGGCGTGCGGTGCTTCGCACCAGGCGACGGCGTAGGCGATCCGGTGCGTCCCGCCGCCGAGGGCGCCCCGGAGATCGACGTAGCCCGTGGAGTCGCTTCCGGTCTCGACCCACCGGAGTTCGCGCCCACTGACCCACCGGAATCCGCCAATCCGCCGTCTGCCTCGTTGGCCGACAATCCCGACCCTCAGGTAGACTTGGGGGGCCTGCTCTCGTCACTCCACGACCGGATGGTCGGCACGACCACCAGGGTCGAGGTACAGCGCCTGTATCAGCTGATCAACCTGGCAGTTGAGGCCAGACTCGACGCAGGCGTGCTCAGGGACAGCCTCCAACCAGAACGGGCTGCCGACTCTCAGGATCGGGCGGGGTTCGACGTCGTAGCCGCCTGGCACAGGGCGACCGAGGGACTCGAATCTGCTCTCGGTGATGTCGAACGCCAGGCTCTGGCGCTTTCGAGTGGTCGACTCCGTGAGCTGACCAGCGCTTTCCCTCAGCTGCTGCGGTTTATCTCCCGGCGGACCGGCAAAGAGGTGCGATTCGAACTCGTTGGAGACGATCTCGACATAGATCGACAGATCCTTGAACGCCTTCAGGAGCCACTTCGTCACCTGCTCGTCAACGCCGTTGCCCATGGCATCGAGTCCGCCGAGGAGAGGCTCGCGGCCGGAAAGACGCCAACTGGCAACATTGCCCTGCGGGCAGCGGTGAGTGAACATCGGTTGCGGATCACCATCGAGGACGATGGGCGAGGGATTGATTGGGCCGCGGTGACCAAGGAGGGGCTGAAGCGGAACCTCCTCAAACCGGGAGACACGCATGATTTCGCTGAACTCTCAGCACTTCTCTATCAGTCGGGGTTTTCGACGCACGACGTGGCCAATGATCTCAGCGGCGACGGGCTGGGATTGTGGGCGGCCGCGCAGGCCGCCGAGCAACTCAACGGAACCCTATCGGTCGAATCTACACCGGGTCGGGGCACGACGGTCAATCTGACATTGCCTTCTTCTCTCGCGCTTCAGGACCTGCTGCTCGTCGAAGCTGAGGGACAGCGCTGGGGGATCCCGGCGACGGCAGTGGAAGCCACGATGGCGCTGGAGTCTGTCGGGATCGAAATCGAGAACAATCAAGAGATGGTTGTCTACGAAGGCGAAAAGATTCCAGTTGCGGCCTTCGCGACGGTTGTGGGCCTCGTCAAGGCGCAGGATGCGACCAAACTTGTGGTCTGCTCCACCCGAAGGGGGCCTGTCGGCCTGACAGTTCCTGCCATCGTTGGGCGTCGTCAGGTGGCTGTCAAAGGCATTGGCCCGATGCTGGGTGGGGTCGCACATCTCACCGGCGCGGCGATGCTGGGAGGCGGACAAGTCGTTGTAATCGTGGAACCGAACCGCCTTGGTGAGTTGGTCAGGGCCAAGCCCATCGAGCTCACCAGCCGCCCGAGAGTCCTCGTTGTCGACGATTCGGCAGGAGTGAGGCAGTTGGTCGCCGCGGCGCTGTCCAGTAGCGGGTTTGAGGTTGTGCTGGCCGGCGAGGCCGACGCGGCGCTTGGACACCTCGAGAGGGAGCACTACGACGCTCTGGTTGTCGACTACCTGATGCCTGGATCTGATGGCGTTGAACTGGTGCGCGATGTGCGAAGGACCCAATCCTCTCTACGAATTGTCATGGTTTCGGGTGTTGCGACCGATGAAGACAAAGAGCGTGCTTGGTCGGCGGGCGTCAATGCCTACCTTGACAAGTTCGATTTGCGGCAAGGCGTACTAGTGCAAACTCTACGTTCGCTACTCCGGCATGCTGCTGAACCTCTACCAACGTTGAAGGACGTGTGACATGCGGATACTCGTGGCTGATGACAGTCCTGTAATCCGTAGCGCCGTGACCGAACTCCTCACAGCGAATGGATTCGAAGTCGTCCAGGCGACCGACGGAATCGAGGCGGTTCAGAAATTCTATTCAGAGCTACCCGACCTTGTGTTGCTCGACCTCCAGATGCCAGGCCTGAACGGCTACGTCGCCTGCCGACTGATAAAGGAGGACTTCAAGGTCGCCCATATTCCGGTCATCATCCTGACCGCCCACCAAACAGCCGAGGACCGCTACTGGGCGCACAAATCCGGCGCCGATGCATACATCACCAAGGATCATCTCGGGTCAGATCTGCTGGCCGCGATTCGTTCTGCCAGAGCCTCACGAGCCTTGACCGAGTTGACAGGCGGCGAGGAGCGTCAGCCCCTCGACCAGGTGGGCGTAATGAGCCGGGTGTGCGAAATGCTCGATCGCCAACTGCTCGAAGCCTCCATCGTGAACGATATTGTGACCCTTGCCACAAAGACGCTCGACCTGCGGTCCACCGTGCAACAGGTGTTGCAGATCGTGCGGCGTTTTGTCGAGTACGACATCGCCGGGCTTGCTCTGCGGGAGGACAAGACCCTGGGGATTCGCGCATCAGATCCGGTCAGCCGCGACGACATCGATCAATTCAGAGGCCTGGTCGCCGGGCACTTGGAGCAAGCGATCTCGGCCCCGGTCGAGCCCTCAGGCCTGACGGTCTGGTTGGATGAAGATGCGGTAGTTGAAGACGATTCGGATACCGGAGGTCTTCCCTCCTTCTGGACTTTGGCTTTGCGATCCAGAAGCGAAGTATTGGGCATGTTGGCACTCGGGAGCGCCAAGCCCGGTCTGTACACGCCCCAGATCGTTCGTACACTCCGAATGGTCGAGTTCCCAATGTCGATGGTCGTCGAATCTGCCTACCACCATCAAAAGATGCTCGAGCAAGAGGCCAGGATGAGCCTTTCCTCCCTCTATCAGCGTTCCTGACCGGCCTAGTGGTGTGTCGCTCAAATAGTAGCGCTGTCTCTCCGGCTCGAACCCGAAGGGTTCGCGATGACCGCCCCTGGCGGCGTCCTCGGCAACGCTTCGCGTTGCATCCTTGACGCATCTGCCGATGCGCCTGCGTTGTGCCTCCTGGCTCGAACCCGGAGGGTTCGCGATGACAGCCCCTGACTCGGAGACACCGCGGCACCAATTAGGCGACACACCACTACCTTCCCTCTGCTGCAGGAAGTTGGACCTGCCCGTTGCATTGGACGTGGCCCTCAACCACGACGCGATGCCGACCGATACCAAGAGGAGCGTGCAGAGCAGTCGGTAGGCGGTCTTTGGACCACGGAGTGGTCGGCAGGCCTATAGGAGATCCGTTCTCGAGGAGATGGTGGCCAGATGAGTGGCTCGGACTATTTCGTGCCATTGGCTGGGGGGTTTATCACGGTCGTCGCCGTGTTCCTTTCGGTTCGTGCCGTTCGAGTGGCCAAGGACAGAGAGAGCGCCGCCAAAGAGGGCGCTGACTATGCGAACCAGATGAAGAACGAGTTCGTGGCAATGGTCAGCCACGAGCTGCGGACCCCTCTCACTTCTATCGCAGGTTTTTCAGACACATTGAGAGCAAGCTGGCGGACCCTGCCCGCTGACGAGATCGACGAGTTCTTGAGGATCATCACCGCTCAGTCGCACCATCTGGGGGAACTCGTCGAAGACGTCCTCGTGATTCCCAGGCTCGAGGCCGGCCGACTCCATCTCGACATGAAGCAGTTCCAACTCTCTGAAGTAGTGCAAGAGGTCACGGATACGGTGTTCTCTGCGGCGGGGAGCCGCGAGGCCGCAGTGGCCATCGGAGGATCCATCACGCCGTTCGCCGACCGCAAACGTGTGCAACAAGTTGTCAGAAACCTGTGCGAGAACGCTAGAAAATACGGCGGCGAACAGGTCCTCGTGGAGGCCAGCCCGGTGGGAAACCTCGTGATGGTGGTGGTTTCTGATGACGGACCCGGCATACCGCCTGAAGACCGGACTCGAATCTTCGAACACTTCGAACAGCTGACCAAAGGGGATTCGCGCAGCGAGAACGGCATTGGGCTTGGCTTGCCAATCGCCAGGCGTCTTGCCCGCTCGATGGGTGGGGACCTCTGGTACGAAGATCGATTCCCGACCGGCAGCCGTTTCTGTTTTACCCTGCCTGCCGCTCCGCCAGAGCCGGATCCTGTGGACTTGGATGCATCGGTCGAACCCGAACGGCAGGCCAGTTGAACGAAGAGGTTGGCTCGGTCCCGCCCGAGCCCAGGCCTGTAATCACCGCCCGGATCGACTCCTTGCCCGGTCTCCAGTAGTTCCAAGAGTTCTCGCATTTTCGGGACACAGCACTTAGCCCAGATCCACCGCACGAATCGGCTCCTCGCCCGCCTCGCCAGTCATAGCACGGGTTCTCATGCTTGGCCGGAATCATACAAAGTGAATACCGAGACAACCCTGAGCCTCACTAGCGGCAGGGTCCGCGGCAACCCTCCAAGCAACGCGTTGCCTTGCATGGCGACTCGCTTCCCTAAGTCGGTGGATCCGCACTTAGTGCACGCCGTTTCGTACGCTGATGGTCCGGGGTTTGATATGGAGGTAGGTGTGTTTCGTCGTTTGATGGTCTGGTTTGGTCCTCTCTTGCTGTTGGCAATACCGCTGAGCGCGGCCGCTCACACCGAACCGCCCGGCCTTCCGGAGAGCCTCTCCAATACCAACACCCTCGAGGTGGCCTTCCCAGTGTCCGGCATGGTCTATTCGGAGGCGCTCGACCTGGCCTTCCTTGCCATTCCGTTGAGTGATACCGCGTACCCGAATGAGGTGTGGGCGGTAGATCCCAACACGTTGGATGTAGTGGGCTTTGTGACGGTTCCGGTCGATCCAGCGCAACTGGCGGTGTCCGATGACGGATCCACGTTGTATGTGGGTATGAATGGGAGTACTGAAATCGCGAAGATCGACACGGCCACGATGACCGAAGTGGATCGGTTTCCGCTGACCGATTGGTTTCTGAACGATGCCTACACCTGGGATATCGCGGTTCAGCCGGGTTCTTCCCATGTTGTTGCTGTCGCTATGAGGGATGAGGGAAACAATGAGGAAGGCGTGGCGATATATGAGGATGGGGTGCAGCGCGTGAATCTGACGCCAGGCGTGACGGCTCCCTCCTCGATCGCCTTCGGGTCGAACCCAGGTCGACTCTACGGGGTCACCGCCGCCGTGTCACTCAACACATATTATTGGATGACCGTGGATGACGACGGAGTCAGTGTGGATGACCAGGTGGGCGGCGTAGTTCGAGGCAGGATCGCATACGACGACGGTCGGCTCTACCTGAGTTCGGGACAAGTCGTCGACCCGGAGACGCTCAACGAACTCGGCACCTACGAAGTCGGCGATCCTGGTACCTACCCTGCTGGTCAGCCGGTTAG
>CALCCX010000271.1 GCA_937900165.1 uncultured Acidimicrobiia bacterium
TGGGCCGGGCGCCTGGTAGGACCGAACAACAGCTCCCTGATCGCAACGTCTGCCGTCGCCGGGGCCATTCTGATGGTCGTGGCAGACACCGTTGCCAGGACCGCAGTGTCTCCAATCGAACTCCCGGCGGGTTTGGTGACCGCCGCAATCGGTGGCCCGGTCTTCATATGGCTCATCTCGAGAATGCGGAGGTGGACATGACATTGACTGCCGAAGGTCTCACCATCAGGTTGGCAGGGCGACCAGTTGTGATCGACGTAACGACCCGATTCCCCAAGGGCAAGTTGACGGCCATCATGGGTCCAAATGGAGCAGGCAAGACGACTCTCGTGCGGGCGTTGGCCGTCGACCTGGCGGCGTCGCAAGGCAACGTGAATTGGGAGCACGAGCCGATTGGTTCATGGTCACCGACCGACCTCGCCTTACTGCGTTCGTTCCTCTCTCAGGACACCCCTGCTGATATCCCATTCACAGTCCGAGAGGTGGGGGCGATGGGTCGAGCCCCATACCGACAGACCGAGGATTCCGATCTCGCCGAGGATCGCCGCCTCGTCGATGAGGCGATGGAAACGATGGACATCACGGCGCTGGCCGACCGACGATTCGGCCATATTTCCGGTGGCGAGCGCGCCAGGGCATCGCTGGCCAGAGTCCTCGCTCAACAGGCCCACGTGATCCTTTTGGACGAGCCGACCACATCGCTGGATCTGGGCCATCAGGAAAACGTCCTCTCGTGCTTCGGGCAGGAGGCAGAATCGGGCCGCACGGTGGTAGCGGTTCTGCATGATCTCAACCTCGCGGCCTGCCACGCCGATCGGATCGTCTTCCTCGACGGAGGCCGGATCACTGCCGAGGGTCCGCCGGTAGAAGTCCTCGAGACCCGATTTCTGACGTCCCTCTACAGACATCCGGTCGAGGTAGTCGACCACCCCTTCCGAGAAACCCCCCTGGTGGTCACCCGTCAACCCTGATCGGGGATCCGTTCTCCGCCTTCCGCTGTCCGCTTTCCGTCGCGGCCTGGTGTTGCAGGAACGTAAGGCGAGCCCCTACTGGCCCTTGGTCGAATCAGGGGCGTCCAGGATACAGCCATCCGGGTTTTCCGTCGATGATGTCACTATGAGCAGTTTCACAGCAACCATCGCGAAAGCCCGCCGGATGGCGGACGCCACGCCAGCCGACCGCAATCGTTACGTCGACTTCCTCCGCGCCCTGTCCATACTGGCCGTTGTCATCGGCCATTGGCTGATCGCGGCTCCTTACCTGACGAACGACGGCCTGCAGGGCATCAACATGCTGGCCAAGTCGCCTTGGACCCAGTGGCTCACCTGGGTGTTCCAGGTGATGCCCGTCTTCTTCGCCGTTGGCGGATTTTCAAACACCGTCTCGTGGAAGGCAGCCAGGGCCAAAGGGCAGCCGTTCGGCGAGACCTACGGAAGGTGGCTCACGTCCAGGGTTCGTCGCCTGGCCATCCCGGTAACGGTCCTGGTCGGGACGTGGGCCACGATCGGTATCACGCTGTCGGCGGCCGGCGTCGATCCAGCCCTGGTGAAAATCGGCTCCCAATCAGCCCTCATACCTGTCTGGTTCCTCGCGGTCTATATGCTCATCACCCTGCTCGGTCCAGCAATGGTCGTAGCCTGGGAGCGTTGGGGATGGGGATCGTTCGTAGCGCTGATAGCGGCGGCGACGATCGTCGATTTGGCGGTCTGGTCAGGCGCACCGCTGGCCGGATGGATGAACTTCCTGTTCGTCTGGTCTGCCATACATCAGCTAGGCGTCGCATGGGCCAACGGAAGACTGTCTGGTCCTACAGCCAGACGCATGGCAATAATCGCCGCGGTCGTCGTGGTCGGACTGGTGACCATCGGCCCGTACCCCATCGCCATGGTCGGAGTGCCAGGAGCGGCGGCATCCAACAACTCACCGCCGACGATCGCCCTGGTCGCATTCGGCGCCATGCAAATCGGTGGACTTCTCACGGTCGAGGCTCGCGCCAAGAAGATGCTTGCCAAACCGGCAGCCTGGACCGCGACCATCCTGGTCAACGGGATGATCATGAGCCTCTATCTGTGGCATCTCACAGTGATGGTTCTCATGATCGGCGCCTCGCTCCTGGTCGGAGGTTTCGGCCTGGGAATCGAGCCGGCCGCTGGCGCCTGGTGGGCGACCAGGCCGATCTGGGTTGCGGTTCTCGCCTCGATCACGCTGCCCTTTGCGATGGCGATGAGTTGGCTCGAGCGGGTGAAACCGCTGCCTTCTGGGGTCCGGCATAGTCCGTGGATCGCAATCTCGGCCGGCGTCGCTCTCTCGTTGGGCTTGGCCCTGCTGGCCGGAGCCGGCATCCAAGGACCATTCCTCGGAATCAACCCGGTAGCAGTAGGCCTCCCTCTCCTGGCCGGCCTAGCCATGAAACGGGCGGGACGGCCAGGCCATGCGCTCGAGAGAAACGAAGGACTGATCGGAGCTGAGTAGTAGTCAGGTACCAAGCAGGCCGACTCGAAATGATCTGGCCGGTCGCCCTATTCGTCGTTGAGACTGAGGCGGATGCGGCGGAAGCCTTTGCCCTTCGATTCGATCTTGGTGATCTTGATGCCTCCCACCTCTGCCGTAGAAGCGACGTGGGTCCCTCCGTCGGCCTGACGGTCGAGGCCGACGATGTCGATCACCCGGATCTGCTCGACCGAGGGCGGGATCAGATTGACCTTGGTGCGAATGAGGCTGGGGTCCTTGTCCGCCTCGGAGCGGGGCATGAAAGACACATCGATGGGGAGACGTCGGCCGATGGCGGCATTGAGAGCATCCTCGAGCGGCTGTTTTTCTTCTGGATCCCAATCGGGCAATTCAAAGTCGAGGCGGCCATTGCCGGGTTCCATGTTGCCTCCGGTGACCGGGCTCTGGAAACGCTCCCACACGACACCGCAGAGGGCATGCATCGACGTATGGGTCCGCATCAGCCGGTAGCGTCGGTCCCAATCCAGTTCCCCCCGGATCGTGGTTCCAACAGACGGAAGTCCACCATCGAGCCAATGCCAAACACCGTCTGAGTCAGACGCGACCCTGACGACAGGCAGCTCCTCTTCGCCGACCCACAACGAACCGATGTCGTGCGGTTGGCCCCCTCCGCCTGGGTAGAAGACAGTCTGGTCGAGCAATACTCTCCTGTCGTCCGGGTCGACTCCCACCACTGCCGCATCCATGGAACGAGCGTATGAGTCTGTAGAGAAAATCTGATTGGTCACGGCTTACCTCACAGTCTGAGCGCTCCGCCGACAATAACGTGCCGTCCTTCGCGAGCCATCGCGCCGCTAACGTAGAACGATGGGTCGAATCAAAAGGTCAATCGAATTGATGAAGGCGTCTTGGCAAGTACTCAAGGCAGACAAAGAGCTGATCGCCCTTCCGGTGATCTCAGGGGTGGCTTCGATCATTGTGGCCGCGACGTTCATCGTCCCACTGATCGCCGGCGGCGATTTTGAAAACGAAGGCCCCTCCCCGATCACCTGGGTTCTCATTTTCGTCATGTACGTTGTACTGGCGTACATCACGATCTTCTTCAACGCAGCACTCGTCTCCGCGGCCCACGAACGGCTGAACGGCGGCGACCCCACCATCGGCAGCGCCATTCGGGGAGCCAGGTCAAGGGCCGGCAAGATCCTCCCCTGGGCGATCGTATCTGCCACGGTCTCGGTCATCCTCAGAGCGATTGAGGAACGGGCGGGCTTTGTAGGCCAAATCGTCGCAGGCCTTGCCGGGATGGCCTGGGCAGTTGTCACGTTCCTCGTACTGCCCATCATCGTGATCGAGGGTCTGACCGTTGGGGACGCCATCAAAAAGTCTTCGAATCTCTTCAAACAAACCTGGGGCGAAAACCTGGCGGCCCAAGTCGGGTTTGGTCTTCTTGGACTCGCAGCAGCATTGCCTGCCATAGCCATCGTCTTTCTGGGTGTTGCAGGAGGAGGGGCAACCGCGGCAATCGCCATCGTTGTCGCAGTCGTCTGGTTGATCCTGGTTTCGGTTGTGATCGCCGCCCTGAGTGTGATCTTCCAAACCGCCCTATATCACTACGCGGTCGATGGTCAGGTGCCGAGTGGCTATTTCTCAGACGATGTGATGCGCTCGGCCTTTGATCGGAACCGTCGGCGTCGAGATCGGAAGAGCACACGTCTGAACTCCAGTCACACTGATATATCTCGTATGCCGTCTTCTGCTTGAAAAAAAAAAAACAAAATAAAA
>CALCCX010000272.1 GCA_937900165.1 uncultured Acidimicrobiia bacterium
CCAGATAGTCGGGGGCGGATACGGGGGACCGGGTGGACCAATTTCCCGACGTCGGACCGAGGGGACGACTGGGAGGAATAGGACGACAAGGCGTGGCCTGGGAAGGTCAGCAGGTCCTATCGGCTGGTACCGACCACCTGTTTCAACTGCGAATCTGCGTGTGGTCTATTGGCCTACGTCGACAAAGAATCTGGCGAGATTCGCAAGTTCGAGGGCAATCCTGCGCACCCTGGCTCGAGGGGCCGAAACTGTGCCAAGGGTCCCGCGACGCTCAACCAGGTATACGACCCGGAACGAATCCTCTATCCACTCAAGCGCAAGGGGCAGAGGGGTGGCGGCGACTGGGAACGGGTGACCTGGGAGGAGGCGCTCGGTGACATTGCCGACCGAATGCGCTCCGCAATCAGTGAGGGACGCCACGACGAGATCATGTATCACGTTGGTCGGCCGGGCGAAGACGGGTTCATGGACCGCACTCTCAAGGCGTGGGGGGTGGACGGCCACAACAGTCACACCAACATTTGCTCGTCAGGGGCTCGAACCGGGTACGCGATGTGGATGGGTCATGATCGTCCATCAGCAGACTTCGCCAACGCCAAATACATCTTGTTGCTGTCCAGCCACCTGGAGACTGGTCACTACTTCAACCCACACGCCCAAAGGATCATGGAGGGTAAACAAGCCGGGGCCAAGCTGGCCACGATCGACCCCAGGCTCTCCAACACCGCGGCGATGTCTGACACCTGGCTGCCGACTTGGCCAGGTACCGAACCTGCGCTGTTCCTGGCGATTGCCCGTGAGCTGATCCGTCGGGATGCCATCGACCGCGAGTTCATTCGCAAATGGGTGAACTGGCGACAGGCTCTCGAGCACTACAAGCCAGGCATGGACGACTTCGACTCTTTCATCACTCTTCTCGAGGAGACATACGAGCGGTTCACGTTGGAGTGGGCGGCAGAAGAATGTGGGGTCCCGCTCGAGCGGATCGTCGAAGTGGTTGACGGTATCGAGGGTGCCGGCGCCGCGTTCGCCTCTCATACCTGGCGGGCGACCGGCTCCGGAAATCTGGGCGGTTGGCAGGCTGCTCGAACGCTGTGGCTCCTCCATGTACTCACGGGCTCGGTTGGAACCAAGGGAGGCACTTCTCCGAATTCGTGGGTGAAGTTCAAGCCGAAGCATTGGAACACTCCTCCAGCCCACAGCCGCTGGAATACGCTCCTGTGGCCACCCGAGTATCCGCTGGCTCACCACGAGATGTCTTTCTTGCTTCCCTATCTGATCAAGGAGGGGCGAGGGAAGCTGGATGTCTACTTCTCCAGGGTTTACAACCCGGTGTGGACCAACCCCGACGGGTTCTCCTGGATCGAAATGCTTACGGATGAGGATTCCGTCGGGCTTCACGTAGCTCTTACCCCAACCTGGTCAGAATCCGCCCAGTACGCGGACTACGTGCTGCCGATGGGAGTCGGTGCCGAACGCCACGACACCCACAGTTATGCGACCCATGCCGGGTCATGGCTCGGGTTTCGCCAGCCGGTGCTGAGGGTCGCGGCGGAGCGGGCCGGCGAGAAAGTCGATCGCACTTATGAAGCCAATCCTGGTGAGGTTTGGGAGGAAAATGAGTTCTGGATCGACCTGTCCTGGCGGATCGATCCCGAAGGCGAGCTGGGTATCAGGAAGTGGTTCGAGTCGCCGAACGATCCAGAGCGTCCTGTTTCGGTGGACGAGTACTACGGCTGGATGTTCGACAACTCTATTCCCGGGCTCCCGGACAAGGCGGCCGCAGAGGGCATCACCCCCCTCCAGTACATGCGCAAGTACGGGGCAGTCGAGATCGAACATGATGTCTATGAGGTACATGAGCGCGAAATCGAAGTCGATGAAGTAGGCGAAGAGGGGCTGGCGACCAAGGACGGCAAGACTGTTGGTGTAGATATCGATGGCACGACGAAAACCGGTTTCGGATCACCTTCGCGCAAGCTCGAATGGTTCTCCAAGACGATGTACGACTGGGGATGGGAAGACGCCTCGATTCCCAACTATCTCAAAACGCACGTGTACTGGCGAGACATGGACATGGAAGGCAACGAGCGAATACTCCTTCCGATCTTCCGTCTCCCGACCCTGATCCACACCCGCTCGGGCAACGCAAAATACCTCTACGAGATCAGCCATGGTCACCCGTTGTGGGTAAACCCGACCGACGCGGATTCGCTGGGGCTCGATACCGGCCAAATGGTGAGAATCTCTACCGACATTGGCTATTTCGTGATGCGGGCCTGGCGGACCGAGGGAATCCGGCCTGGTGTGGTTGCTGCCTCTCACCACCTTGGAAGATGGCGACTGTCAGACGAGCACGGCAACGAGCGCTGGTCTTCTGCACTGGTGGACATCGATCGGATGGGGGGTGGTCGTTGGAGATTGCGGCAGAAATCCGGCATAGAGCCTTTCGCCTCGAGCGATCCGGACTCGGAGCGTATCTGGTGGCGGGATGCGGGCGTGAACCAAAACTTGGCGTTTCCCCCACACCCCGATCCGGTGTCCGGCATGCACGTCTGGCATCAGCGGGTCCGTATTGCCCCTGCCGAAGAAGACGATCAATACGGTGATGTGGTCGTCGACACCACCAAAAGTCACGAGATCTATCAGGAATGGCTGAAGCTGACCAAACCCGGACCCGGTCCTGACGGTGAACGCCGGCCCCTGTGGCTGGCTCGCCCGAACAAACCGACCGATGACGCCTACTACGTCTGAGGGTCGGATATCGCACGGGCAGGAGCGATGAGCGCGGCCGAAGTGGCTCGCGCCGAATCCGCCCAGTGGGCGTTCATCGCGGATCTGGCCGTGGTAGTGACGCAGGGTGACGATGTCGTGCCGACGGAATTGACGACTACCGGTTTTGATCCTTCGCACGATCTCGATCGTCGGACCGAGTCATGGGCACACTCCCTTCCGGACCACACCCTCGCCTCCCTCTCCCGTTTCGCGGCCGGTTTGGCCACCGCCGAAGCGGACGCTTGGGACGACGAAGACCCCAGCGTCGCAACCCGCGCCCTGTCAGACCGCCGGTTTCTGCTTGGTGACCGGATCGTGCACTGGGCAATCCCTTGGCTGATCTCGCTAGGCGTGGCCGAGCCCGCATCTGGGCCTGAGACGTTGGCGGTGGTCGAACGTCTACTTGATCTCGGCGATCGCCACCGTCCCGCGCCAGCCCTGACCAGGTCAGAAGGGCTTTTTCCTCCCGGCTGCGACAGCATCGGTGAGATCCCATCCAGCCTTGATGTGACAACATTCGCCAACGGCTGGCTGTTCGCGGACCCACGATCCGAAGTAGGACCAGAACCGTTCACAGCCGCCGCTCGTCTTTGGACCGAACTGGCAACCGCTCACCCCGGAACCGCCCAACTGTGGCAAGACATGGCCACGAGAGCCGAAACTGCGCTGTCCTTCTTCGAGAGTTGACACAAGAACATCTGTCCCCCCGGACGGCGAGGTACGAGGCATACGTTTGGGCTCTCCTATGTCAAGTGGAGGGTTTTCCAGATGGTTCTGGTGATGTGTCGTTTGAGTGCTCGGATGGCTTCTTTGCGGGTGAGTCCTTGGTTGAGCCGTTTGGTGATGTAGGTGTGG
>CALCCX010000273.1 GCA_937900165.1 uncultured Acidimicrobiia bacterium
ATGCCAGATTCGACGTCGACCGTGACCTGCGGCCCTCCCTGTCCGACCCTGCCCACGCCGTTGTAGGGCAAACGTCGGTCGACCAGAGATTCGGCCTCCAGGTCGAGCACATCGACCTGGTAGGTGGAATCCCAGGTGATCAACGTCTCATCGGCCCGCCACTGGCCGCCGGTCAGGTTGGTGAGTGGCACCGACTCGTCTTCGAGCGGACCGGTGCGGCCATCGACGGCCTCGAGCCCTCCCTGCGGGCCGGTTGACATCACCATGATCGTTCCGTCCGGGCGCGTACGCAGCGTGTACACCGGTCCACCAGAAAGAGCCACGTCAGCGACGACTTCGGCCGTTTCCAAGCTGATCGTCAGCAGACGTCCATCGTCGGTCGCCGCAAGACCCTGAGCCGACACCGGATCGAATTCGAACCTGTCCAAGCGAGCAGGAATCTCGCCCCGCACGAGCTCGGTTCCATCGATTGGATTCAAGACCAGCAGCGAGGTTGCATCGGCTGACGTCTCCGAAATCGACAGTACGACAGCAATCTCGCCACGTCTGTCCATGAACGCCCCCGGGTTGCGCAGTCCCTCGACCGCAGCGCCTACGAAGGCGCCAGACCGGGAATCGACGAGTTGCACCGAGTCGTTGCCGATCAGGAGAAACCGCTCCGGTCCTAAGCTCTTCGAAGTGAAGAACGTGGATCCGTCGAGTTCGAGCTCGACCTCCCAGGGGCCATCGAATGGGCCAAGCCACAACCGGTCCCCGGAACCGGAAATTGCGTATCGTCGATCCCACCCCCGCTCGCCGTACCACCGGCCGCAGCCATCGCCGGGCATCGGCCCAAGTTCGATCACCTCGCCTGTCCTGAAGTCACGAAACACCATCTCGCCGTTCCGGGCTGCCGCATGGGCGAACCCGTTCTCGGCAATCCATCCGACCCAGTCGCTCGCCGCACACGGTCCCTCAGCGAGAGGCGGAAACGATGCAATCGTGCTCAATCCGCCCGACCGGTCGAGAGCGGCCAAGAGGGCTTGATCGGTGTCGAGCCCAGGCGCCACGCGCTGAGCCTCGAGCGCCAGCAATATCGCCAGCTTCGGATCGGTGGCCTCGCTTGACCGGCGTATGAGGGTGGCAAGGTCGGCAACGGCGGTGGCCTCTTCGGTTCGATCGCCGGCCGCCCGCGCATCGTTGCGCTGAACGAACGCGACCCCGCCGGCCGCCAGGGCGCTCACACAGCCCTGAGGAGGGGTTCCGGCGTAGTACACCTCGGTGAGCCTCGCCAAACGCCTGAGCAGATCGTCGTTCTGCTCCAAGAGACCTGACACAGGGCCTTTTCCGATATAAAGTTCAAGTTCTACTTTCGGTGCGAGATTCATCTCGGAGCGCAGGTTTCGAACTGCACGAACGACCTCGATGAGGCTCTTCATGGTTCGTTCTGCCTCGGCATCGCGCCAGCTTTCGGGCGCGCGTGGATAAGCCGCCAGCATGATGGTTCGGCCCGACCGCCAGGGTGGCGGCAAAGCCTGCCACAGTTCTTCGGTTACGAACGGAACGACCGGGTGCAGCAGGCGCAGCAGGCACTCGAGAACAGACAGTAGAACCATGCGCGTTTCCGCCGCCCTCTCTCCGCCGGCCTCGAGGTCGATCTTGGCGATTTCAATGTACCAATCGCAGAAATCATTCCAGAAGAACTCATAAACAACCTGGGCCGCGTCATTAAAGCGGTAATTGTCCAGGGCTTTCCGGGTTTCAGCTGCTGCTTCATTCAGCTGGTGCAGTATCCAGAGGTCCACCTGGTTGCAGCTCAAATCCCGGCGATCGAGAAGTTCCCGTCCCTCCAGGTTCATGAGAATAAAACGTGAAGCATTCCAGATCTTGTTGGCAAATTTGGAACCGAGTTTAAAGGTCTCTTTAGCTATGAGGATATCCTGTCCCTGGGCGGTGAGAAAGGAGAAGGTGAATTTAAGGGAATCAGCCCCATACTCATCTACTATCTCCAGCGGATCAATTCCGTTTCCCAGGGATTTGGACATCTTTCTTCCCTTGTTGTCGCGGATAAGGCCATGAATATATACGTCGTGGAATGGAGTCTCCTTCATAAATTCCATACCCATCATTATCATCCTGGCAACCCAGAAGAAGATAATGTCATAGCTGGTGATCAGGGTGGAGGTGGGATAGAATCTCTCCAGGTCTTTAGTTTTCTCGGGCCAGCCCAGGGTGGAAAAGGGCCAGAGTGCAGATGAAAACCAGGTATCAAGCACATCATTGTCCTGCCGGATATCCTCGCTGCTGCAGGCGCTGCAATGGTCGGGATCCTCCCGTGAAACGGTCATCTCGCCGCAGGAGTTGCAGTACCACACGGGAATACGGTGGCCCCACCAGAGCTGGCGGGAGATGCACCAGTCGCGGATGTTCTCCATCCAGTTGCGGTAGACCTTCGCGAAGCGCTCCGGCACGATGGTGATGCGACCGTCCGCCACGGCGCGATACGCTTGGCCCGCCAGGGAATCGGGCTCACGGTGGCTGCCCACGTTGACGAACCATTGGAGGCTCACGATGGGCTCGACGATGTCTTTGGACCGTTGGCAGTGCCCCACCGAGTGCACGTGCGGCTCGATCTTCTCCAGCAGGCCAAGGCGCTGGAACTCCTCGACGACGGCCTTCCTGGCGTCCATGCGATCCATGCCGTTGAACGGCCCGCCGTTCTCGTTGATGGTGGCGTCGGCGTTCAGAATGTTGATGGACTCAAGTCCATGCCGCTGCCCGATCTCAAAGTCCACGGGATCGTGGGCGGGCGTGACCTTCAGCGATCCCGTGCCGAACTCCATATCAATCGCCTCGTCGCCCACGATGGGAATCGCCCGACCGATGAGCGGCAGAACGAC
>CALCCX010000274.1 GCA_937900165.1 uncultured Acidimicrobiia bacterium
CCGTTGTTCTACGCCGACCCCGACACCCACGTCACCGAGCTCTACGCCGAAATATGACCCCGCCACGCCTCCACTCAGGCCCGTCCCCAAGGCCCGGTCAACTCGCGGGACATTTTGAGTACGGTCGGCCGATGATCTCCTACCCCGCTCCACGGCTAACTCAAAGTGCCGACGAAAGCGTTGATCTTGGAGATTGGCAGCGTTCTATACCCTGGGATGGTTGAGCGCCCACACGGCGAGGACACGACCTGGATGTGGGTCGAGGGCGAGTGCGGCCTTGATGCCGACCAGCAGACCAACGTGATGTTCGAGACGATCCTGGGCGTACTGCGGGCCTGGCGACAGGATGCGGGCGAGCATGACCAGGTGAAGATGTTTTACTGGTCAGCGAACAACCTGCCCGCCCACCTTGGTGGTCGTCATTCCCGGCAGGACAGCCTCGATCATCCACCAGTCAATGGAGAGGAGCCCTGGGCTCTGCATCAGCTACGCGATTTTGCGGGCCACGTACTCCGAAATTGGATTGGGCCGCAGGTCACGCGCTGAGCAGTGGCGATCCAACTGACGGCATGTGGTTGATCGGCCCACTCCCACGTGCGTCAGATCGAAGTACCTGTTGCCCAGAACACCGCTGATCTTGTCGATGTTGTGAATCGACCCATAAAACAGGAAAGCGACTGTGGAGGCGATCTCGGAGCGTCGAGTCGGCTGGTAGGTTCCAGAACCCGGCCAACAAGGAGATCGCCATGTGTGTACCTGAGGATGCTGAGCCGCCGATTGCATCAAACGGCGCTGGCGTGGAGCGGTCCGATCTGGTTTTGACCGCCTCTGACGGGACCGAGTTTGCCGCTTTCGAGGCAGTCCCGAAAGCCGATGGTGGGGCGGCGGTGATCGTGCTGCCCGACGTGCGCGGCCTGTTCCACTTCTATGAAGAGCTGGCGGTCCGGTTTGCCGAGGCCGGCCATCACAGCGTCGCCATCGATTACTTCGGGCGGACCGCAGGCGTTTCCAAACGTGACAACGACTGGGACTTCATGTCTCACGTCGAACAGGTCACCCACGAAGGATTGCGGGCAGATGTCCGCGCCGCGATCGACAGAATCCGCGCCCGAAACTCGCCGGTGAGCATCTTCACAGTCGGGTTCTGCTTTGGTGGATCCAATTCATGGCATCAGGCAGCCAACGGTCTCGGTCTGGCAGGAGCGGTCGGTTTCTACGGCCGACCGACCTTTGCAGGTCGGCCCCTCGGGGCTGCTTCGGTTGTCGACCGGCTCGGCGATGTCGACTGTTCGATTCTGGCTCTGATGGGCGGAGATGACCCCTCGATTCCCTCGGAAACCATCGCAGAATTCGAGACGGCTCTGGCCACGGAGGGTGTAACCCACGAGGTCGTGACCTATGAGGGGGCGCCCCACTCGTTCTTTGATCGGTCCTATGACGAGCACGCACTCGCCTCGGCAGACGCATGGTCCCGCGTGCTCGGCTTCATCGAAGGGAACCGCTGATCTTCCTTGCCAAAGGATGACGTGCCGGAAGGGATGGCCAGATTCGTCCGGCCACCCCTTCGAAAGTGCAAAGCCCATGGCTTCGCGTCTACACCTCCGAGCCTGCCATGGCCGGCGTCGGCTCGTCTGGCGTATTCGATTCCTCGTTCTGGTCTGCCTCTTCGGATCCGGCAAGCAGATAACCGAGACCCAGCAAGGTCGCTCCAACCCCCATGAACAGTACGATCTTCCATCCGCCGCTGGCCGCGGCCAGGTCGACGAGGAACAACTTGGCCACCACCCCCAGCAGGGTGGCGAGGCCGACATTGCGAACGGCCGGGCTGCGATTCCACGCCCAGACCACCAGGCCGAGCCCGGTGACCGCCCATCCGATCGACACCGCGGCCTGACCGGCACCGAACCGGACGAATTCGGCGAACTGCCAGCTCAACACCGCCACGTAGCCGGCGAAGAGCACCAAGGATCGGGCCACGATGTTGTCGTTCGTCTCCGATGGCATGAAGGCTGCGATCACGAAGAACAGCAGGAACACGCCAAGGGTGGCGAGGCCCTGTCCATTGAAGACCGGAGAGCCGGTTGTTGGCTCAATGAGCCTGGCCAGAGCAACCAAGGCGATGAACGCATAGGCGACCCCACCCAGAACCGAGGCGGCTCCCGTGTCGTCGCGGCGTCCGATGATGATGAGACCGACGGCTTGCGCTGCCCATACGAGCAACAGGACGTTGCCTTCGAGCACCAACCCGGCCGCGGCCGCCAGCAAAGTCACGGCCGGCACGAATTGGATCGTGCGGAAGTAGTTCTCGTTGGTGGTTGCAGCCACCGCAACACCGATATGCATGGCGGCCAATGCGATCGCCACTATGGCCCAGGCACCGGGGTTCATGCCGAATCCCCATACCAAGGTACCGACGCCGAAGGCGCCTAGGGTCACGGTCGCCCCCGACAGCACGGCGATGAGATTTTTTCGATCGGCGTTGCCGAGGAAGACCGCCAACGTTGGGCCCCCGTACAGTCCGACCACAGCCGCTCCCAGTAGAACCAGCAACTCCATCCGGGTCGCCGGGATTAGGTTCAGACCAATCAGATTGCTCGACACGGCAACCAGCACGCCGGTACCGGCCACGGTCACTGCGAAGAGCCCTCCCCATGGTTGGAAGGTGAGGATGGCGCCGACGGTGAGTATGACAACGGCCAGGTACCCGGCGTCCCCCAGCCAGACGTCGAGGGAGCCTCCGATGAGCAGCGGCGCGGACATTGCCCCCAGCACCCCGATGATCGCCATCGACTCGCGCCGCTGCCCTACCGCGAGTCCGAAGGCCAGAACAGATACTGCGATGAGCTGAACGAAGGCCGTCGTGTCGGTCACCAATCCGTAGACCTGGTTCGCCGCAAATGCGGTCATGAACAGTCCAGCGATGCCTGCTCCTTCGGCCAGCGCCGAGAACGACGGACGGCGATAGGACACCGAGATACCGGCGGCGAGCAGCGCCAAGCTGAGTAGGCCGCCGGCGCCGACCCTGGCCAGCTCGTTGATCCATCCGGCGATGACGCCCCACCGGTAGAGAAATGCCAGCCCGATCAGCAGCAACGCGGTGCCGATCCGTCCCAGATCTCTTCCGCTGATGAAGCTGCGGCTCCCGAAATCTGGTTGTCTGTCTGTCGTGGTCGGTTGCGACATGGTTCCTCTCCCTTGTGCGATACCAACAGAATCGGCCATCAGGAGGCGACCGAACATGGGGGGCAACCCTGGATTCGACTAAGGGAGGGTCAGGGTCGAGTGGCCGGGCTGTTCTCTCCCGACAAATTTGTCATGCGAATTTCCATTTCGTTGCTTTAGGTTGTTGAGAGGCTTGGGAGTTCGATGCTGACCGAAGAGACGGCGACCGAAAGGTTCTCGGCGTTCGTTGCGGACCATGAGGCTCGGCTCCGACACGCTCTGACTGCCCGCTTTGGACCAGAAACCGGCAAGGACGCCGCTGCCGATGCGCTGGCCTATGGATGGGAGCATTGGGAGAGAGTGGAGTCCATGGAAAACCCGGTCGGATATCTGTACACGGTCGGTCGGGATCGAGGACGTCGCATGTCACAACGTCGCCCTCCCCTTTTTCCTGCCGTGCCTGTTGAGCGGGCACCCTGGGTAGAACCGGGCCTGGCGCGAGCTGTTGCCGACCTGCCGGAGCGTCAGCGTACGGTCGTGCTCCTACTGCATGGTTATGACTGGACCCAAAGTGAGGTGGCCGAGATGCTCCATATTTCCAAGGCGACGGTGCAGCGCCATGGCGAGCGGGCCTTGGCCCGGCTACGCCGCAAACTGGGGGTAGATCGATGACCGTGGACCTGCGTGATCAGCTGCACGAGTTGTGCGCTTTCATCGACGAAGAGCAAGGGCCAATAGCCCTCGACGATGTTCGAGCCCACAACGACTCGGTCATGGTCGTTGCACAGCTCGCTCGCCCGACGCCCTCCATCCGTCGCAGATGGCTGGTCGCTCTCGCCGCCGCCGCTGTGGTCGTCGCGGCGTCACTGCCACTTCTCGTGTTCACCGGCGGCAACGACCGCGAGGGCTTCTTCAGCAGCAGCGAACCCGACGTGGCGACGACGCCAACGTTCGCCCCCTCGTCGTCCGGCTGGTCCCGGGTCCCCTACGACGAGGCGGTTTTCGGCGGGGCGGGGATGGGCAGCGTGACCATCGGAGGTCCGGGTCTGGTGGCGGTCGGATCGGTCGAGTTGGAGGGCGACGGCAGTAGTGCGGTGGTGTGGACCTCGGTTGATGGGATCACCTGGTCCCGAGTCGCTGACGATGAAGCGGTCTTTGGCGGCCCCCGCAGCATCGGGATGGAGAGCGTGACCGCCGGCGGGCCCGGACTGGTCGCAGTCGGATCGGCTGACCCGCACGACAGCGAGGACGGGTTGGTGTGGACTTCGGTTGATGGGATGAGCTGGTCGCGGGTCCCAGACGAAGAAGCGATCTTCGGCGGTCCGGGTGAACAGTGGATCGGGGGCGTGACCGCCGGAGGCCCAGGTGTGGTGGCAGTCGGATGGGAGTTGGTCGGCTTCGGAGCCGATGCGGCGGTTTGGACTTCGGTTGATGGGATCAGCTGGTCGCGGGTCCCAGACGAAGAAGGGGTCTTCGGCGGGCCGGGCTACAACGGGATGGCGGCCGTGACGGCTGGAGGTCCGGGTGTGGTGGCGGTTGGATCCGCCCAACAGGACGGCGGGCAGAGTGCGGCGGTGTGGACTTCGGTTGATGGGCTCATCTGGTCGCGGGTTCCCCACGACGATGCGGTATTCGGTACAGCAGGCTTGTGGATGTACGGCGTGACCGTCGGAGGTCCGGGTCTCGTGGCAGTCGGAAACGACGGCGAAGGTGGTGCGGCGGTGTGGACTTCGGTTAATGGGCTCACTTGGTCCCGTGTCCCCGTCGACGAGGCGGTTTTTGGTGGGGCGGGGATGAGCAGCGTGTTCGTCGGAGGTCCGGGTCTGGTGGCAGTCGGATCGGTCGAGTCGGAGGAGAGCGATGGTGGTGCGCTGGTGTGGACCTCGGTCGATGGGATCACCTGGTCGCGGGTCCCTGATGACGAGTCGGTCTTCGGTGGAGGGGAGATGAGCAGTGTGACCGTCTGGGGTCGTGGCGTCGTGGCAGTCGGAGGCGATGGCGAAAACGGGGCGGTCTGGGTGGCGGAGACGGGAGAGTGACTCGGTCGCCAGACGACGACGCAGTAAGGAACCTGTAAAGCGAATGCAGCATCACCTACGGGACATGCTGGACACAAGGAGGAACTGGAAATGAACGAACCCGATACTGATCGATCGAAGGGCGCTCATCGTTCGACGATGAGCGGAGGGCTAATCCTGGGCGCGCTCGTCGTAGGTGGAATGCTCGTAGTGGCGGCCTGCGGCAACGATGATACCGATCAGGCCGATCCTGCCGCGGTACTCGCCGACTACGAAGACGCTCGCAACGAGGGCGACGTCGACGCCCTCATGGCCCTCTACGCCGACGATGCTGTCATTGTGGGGCACCCGTTGAACAACAGTGGCGGAGCCCAAGGAGTCACCGAAACACGATTGTTGGAACGTGGGGTGCCTTCGTTCCAAAGGTCGACAGATGCCACCGAATTCATCAACCTGGAAGTGTCGGGCAACACGGTGACTTTCGAACAGAGATTCTTCAACGACACCGGGGAGTGTTTTGGCAGTAACGGAAATATTGTGACCGTCAAGGACGGAAGAATCACGAGATACCAATGGGGTGACGGCGCTGAGTACGTGTGTGAGTAGGTCTTCCGCACGCGCCGCGTCGACGGGCGAGGATACTGAAACCACTCCCGTAGGACCGTGGCCGGCAACATTTGTTCCCCGTTCGAGCCGCAGCTCGACGTCTTGGGGAAGAGGCGTCCTGGCGCCGGAGGGGGTCGGTAGGCCCGCCCAAGTGCCTGTTTCGTAGGCTGCCGGCGGCAGGTTCTCCTGGTCGGACGGTCCCCTCTGTCTCGCCCGCTAGAGGAGGTGTCGGACTATCTGTCCGATCGGCCGGATGAGGCGGTGACGGCGGGGGAGGGCTGATATGGTGAAGGGTGGCGTCAACCCAACGCCCAACTCCTTCGGATTTCCCGTCCCGGGATCCCATCGAGGAGCAAAGGGGCTCGCACCTCGTGGTCATTGATCTCGGCTGCTAGATCTGGCCGGTTTCTGTGGACATACACATCTACCAGGGTGACGAATCCGACGGGGCGGGTTTGGTTCGTCGGCCCTGAGGTGTGAGATGACCAAACACAAGAACCTGAAGCGCGAGATCAGATCGCGTATGGAGAAAACCGGGGAGCGGTACACCACCGCCAGGATGCACGTTCTCGGCCTGTCGGCTAAGGGAAACGCCGTTCAGCTCGAACGATCCGGGCTGGTCGACTCCGGCACCGATCCAGACGTGATCGCCCTACACAATGCTCTGATCGCCGCTGGGGTCGTGAATCCACTCGACGGCGAGCCGTTCTCCGATGCGTTGCTGTTCGGGCTAAGCGGAGGCGTCGGGTTTCTGTATGCGTTGTTTGAGTACGAAGGCTGGGACCCCATGCTTTCGATCGGGGTACGCTACACGATGCTTGGCCACGATTTCGCCAGACAATGTCTCGAAAGGGCCTGCATCGCCCATGAGACCTTCACAACCGGTAGCCCGGCCAAGGCCGACGCCGCCCTCGACGATGCTCTGGCCGCGGGTGTCGTCCCTCTTGTGAGTGTCGATTATCCATCGCTGCCTTTTTCAGGGCTGCCGGATCACTTCAAGACGATGAGTTCCAACCAGATGGTGGTGGTTGCCGCCGACGTCGAGCGCGTCTCGCTCGACAATGGTCGCCAAATCGAAATCAACCGGAAAGACTTTCAACAGGCGAGGCAGGCCTATCGCAAGGCGAAACACCAGATGCTCACCATCACCGGCGCCGAGGTTGGCGATCTGGCCGGCGGAGTGCGATCGGCGATCAGGGCGACTGCGGACAACTTCGCCACTTCACCTTACAAGGGTTTTGCCTCCAACTGGGGCTTCGCCGGCATCGAGAAATGGGCGCGCCTGTTGGTCGATGAAAGAGACCGCAAGGGATGGCCTCGGGTGTTCGACAGCGACGCCTTAGCCTTCTTGGCGATGACCAGGGTGCATGAGAGCATCGAGATTCTCTTCACGCCACCTGCGGCCGGCCGGGTGCTGTATGGGGAATTCCTGATCGAAGCCTCCGCCATCGCGGGGATAGCTGCGTTGGCTTCGGTCGGCAAAGAGTTCATCGAGGTGGGTGCGATGTGGGCCGAGATAGCGGCGGTCGCCACCGAAGATCACGAAACCTTCGACAAGGCTCGCGACATCCGGGTCCGTCGTGAGGCCGCGCTCGACGAGCTGGGCGAAGATGCCGGTCCGGCCAGGCTGGCTCTGTACAAAGAGGGAGCGGCCTTGGGGGCCGACGTGCGTTTCGAGTCAGGGTTTGTGGAAGACCGGTTCGCGAAGATCGCCAACTTGGTCGACGATCTCGCCATTCGCGAACGCGCCGCGATAGACCGCATGGCAACGGCGGTCACCTGAGCGGGGGCTCGGGAGGGATTGCCGTCATCTCCCGCTCTCCTTGGTTGACCGGGTACCGGGGGCGTCGGGTGCGATTCTGGGCGACGATCCGGGTCGTGGTTCGGCGCAAACCGAAATCGAGATGCCTTTGTGGGCTGATACCAGCGAACCCGCCAGGAGGACGTGGGTGCAAGTCTTGGGGATTCATAATCCTGCGTACCACTTGGATAGCTCGGCGCCGATCGTGTCTGGGTGGGTTTCTTGGAGGAAGTGGATTCCGTCGCCAAGATCGACGATGTCGAGGTTCGAGAGGTGTTCTCGACACCATGCGACCTCGGGTTCCTTGATGGCGATCCCTGCGTTTCCGTAGAAGAGGAGCTTTGGCACTTCGGTCTGGGTCAGCCATTGGCGGTAGGCCTCGACGATCGCGACATTGTCGGCCGGCTTGCCGTCGAGGGGTAGCTCGCGGGGCCACTGGCGGATCGCCTTGCGGCTGGCGATGGTCGGGTAGGCCGACCGGTAGTAGGCGAGCGCTTCAGGGCTGATCTCGGCGTGGGTCAGGTCCGGCACCCTCGTCTTCAAGGAAATGTCTGCAACGCTGACTATAAGCCAGCACCTGCCTGGTGCGGGCATCCTCTGCACCGCCATCGGTAGGG
>CALCCX010000275.1 GCA_937900165.1 uncultured Acidimicrobiia bacterium
CCGACCAGAGCCTGTTCGAATCCGTCGAAGGGGCCGGTGACCTGATCCGGCGATATCCCGACACGGCGGCACTGCGAGAGCGACTGGCCAAGCGCGTCGACGTTCGCGACGATCAGGTACTGGTCACCGCAGGAGGAGACGACGCCCTCTTCCGGTGTTTCCTGGCCAGACTCGGACCAGGCTCGTCGGCAGTCACCACTAGACCCACCTTCGAGATGATCCCCAACTATGCGAGTCAGATCGGAGTCGAACTCTTCGAGATCGACTGGTGGGAAGAGGCGTTTCCGACCTCTGAGGTTGTCGCGGTGGCCTCGGATGCCGAGGCGGTCTTTGTGGTCTCGCCCAACAATCAGACCGGGTCAACTGTCACCGAGGCAGACCTGGTCAAAGTGTCCCAAGCAAGTAGCTTCGTCGTCCTCGACGCCGCATACACCGAGTTCGCGGATTTCGACCTGACTTCCGCTGCGCTACAGCTGGGCAACGTCGTAGTGGTGCGCACACTGTCCAAGGCGTTCGGCCTGGCAGGCCTGCGGGTTGGGTATCTGGTGGGTCCTGACGACCTGATCGCCGAAATGTCGGCGTTCGGGAGCCCATACTCGGTTTCGGCTCTCTCCGCCGCAATCGCTTCTGAGGCCCTCGATCGGATGGACGGAGGGGTCGCCCGGTATGTTGACGAGATCAGAGCCGAGCGTGCAGATCTGAGGGCAAACCTGGATTCACTCGGTGTTCACACCCTGCCGTCTCAGGGGAACTTCGTTCTCGTGGAAGTCCAAGACGCGGCGCGAGTCGCCGAGGCCTGCGCGGCCCTAGGGGTCGGCATCCGTCATTTTCCCGGCCGGATCGAAATGACCGGATGGGTCAGGGTCACCTTGCCAGGTGACACCCAAGACTTCGGGAGACTCAAACAGACACTGTCAGCCGTCCTGGCCCCGGACAGCGTCGTACACCAGAACAGATCAGAGGAGTTAGCCGAATGAGCCGAATCGCGAGTCTCGACAGAAAGACAAGTGAGGTGGCCGTCAGCGGCACCCTCGAGCTCGACGGGGCCGGTCACTCGAATATCGCCACCGGGCTGGGTTTCTTGGACCATATGCTGACAGCGCTGACGAAACACGCCAGGTTCGACCTGGACCTGAGCGCCCAAGGCGATACGGACGCGGACGATCACCACACCGTGGAGGACTGTGCAATCGTGCTCGGGCGCGGTATCGCCGAGGCCCTTGGTGAACGGGTCGGAATTCGCCGATTTGCCAGCGCCTACGTGGCGCTGGACGAGTCGCTGGTGCGAAGTGTGGTGGACCTCTCCGGCCGCCCATGGCCCGAGGTTCACCTCGGTCTCGTACGAGACCAGATTGGCGACGTTTCTTCTGAGAACATCGTGCACTTCCTGCGGACTCTTGCCCTCGAGGCTCGTATGGCGCTGCACGTGGATCTCATCAGGGGCGACAACGACCATCACAAGGCTGAGGCAGCGTTCAAAGCGACTGCCCTGGCGCTGAAGGAGGCAGTCGAGATCGTCAACGACGATTCGCCGAGCACCAAGGGATCACTCGGATGAGCGGTGACGTGTTGGTCGTTCCGACCGGCACCGCCAACATGGCGTCGGTTGTGGCGGCCTTCAGGCGGCTAGGTGTCAACCTGAGACAGGTGGAGGATACGGCCGAGATCCGCGACGCCGACCAACTGGTCGTTCCAGGCGTCGGAACGTTCGGCGCCGCGATGGCACGGATCGACGAGCAGGGCTGGCGCGAGGCCCTGGCCGGCCGAGTCGAGGCCGGGGAGCCGACTCTGGCCGTCTGCGTTGGCATGCAACTCCTTGCAGAGAAGAGCGACGAGAGCACTGGCGCCGCCGGGATCGGCGCCGTGCGCGGAACCATTGCTCGATTCCCGGACGACGTATCTGTGCCTCAATTCGGCTGGAATCAGGTGACCCCCGATCCTGGGTGCCGTTTCCTGAAGCCGGGATGGGCCTACTTCGCCAACTCATATCGACTCACATCGGTCTCTGACAACTGGGCGCGAGCCGAGACCGACCACGGGGGAGCCTTCGTGTCGGCCATGGAACGGGGCAACGTTCTTGCCTGCCAGTTCCACCCGGAGTTGTCAGGCAAATGGGGATCGGACCTCCTCGGCAGGTGGATCGAGGGCACCAGGAGCGCGATCTGATGTTGGCTCCGAGACTGATCCCATGCCTGGACGTGAAGGATGGTCGAGTGGTCAAGGGAGTGCGATTCCAAAACCTGCGCGACGCGGGAGATCCGGTCACCCAGGCCTCGATTTACCAGGACCAAGGCGCAGACGAGATCGTAATCCTGGACGTTTCCGCCACACCTGAGGGCAAGGGCCATGCCGTGCAAACGACGGCTGCCGTACGGCAGGTGCTTTCGATCCCGCTGACGGTCGGGGGCGGGGTGAGGAGCGCTGACGACGCAAGAGTCCTTCTCGAGGCAGGCGCCGACAAGGTAGCCACCAACACTGCCGCTGTTGAGCGTCCAGAATTGTTGACTGAGATCGCAGAACGTTTCGGATCGCAATGCACGGTATTGGCCGTCGATGCTGCACAACGTCCTTCCGAGACATGGGAAGTCGTGATCAACGGAGGCCGAAAACGCACTGGCATCGAGGTGCAGGCCTGGGTCGCGTCTGCAGCTGAATGCGGCGCCGGCGAAGTTCTCCTGACAAGCTGGGACCGGGATGGCACGCGGTCTGGCTATGACCTTGCCCTCATCCGAACGGTGACCTCAGCGATTCGAATCCCGGTGATCGCGTCAGGCGGCGCAGACAATGCCGGCCATCTGGCGGAGGGCCTCAAGTCTGGAGCGGCGGCGGTGCTCATTGCGTCGATACTGCACGACGGAGTCACCACGGTCGACTCGCTGAAGAGACAACTCTTGGCGGACGGCCTGGCGGTGCGACTGTGATCGTCCCCTCAATCGACTTAGTAGGCGGCAGGACCGTTCAACTCGTTGGAGGCGAGGAAGAGAAGATCAACGCAGGTGACCCGGTCCCGATCTTGGAGAAGTTCAGCATCGCAGGCGAGGTCGCGGTCATCGATATCGATGCAGCTCGCGGCGAAGGCAGCAACCGCGAGATCATTCGGAATCTCTGTCGGGTGGCGCCCATTCGAGTCGGAGGCGGGATCAGAAACACCTCAGCGGCGCTCGAGTGGCTGGACGCCGGCGCTTCCAAGGTGATCATTGGCACCGCAGCCACCGCCGAACTGTTGGAACAACTACCGGCCGAGCGCACAATCGTCGCCCTGGATTCTCGGGACGGGGAGATCGTCACTCACGGTTGGCGAGAGACCACAGGCGAGTCTGTTGTCAATCGTGTCTCAGAATTGAAGGATCTCTGCGCAGGCTTCCTCGTGACCTTCGTCGAATTGGAAGGGCGGATGCTCGGGACCGATCTCGACCGGGCCAGGGATGTGGTGAACGCGGCCGGAATTACTCGGGTCACCATCGCGGGGGGAGTCACCACCGCAGACGAGATCGCTGAGATCGATCGTCTTGGTGCGGACTGCCAGGTGGGCATGGCCCTCTACTCTGGCGAACTGAGCCTCGCAGACGCGATTGCGGCGCCTCTCTCGTCGGATCGGGCAGACGGATTGTGGGCAACGGTGATAGTTGATGAGCGGGGCTCCGCTCTTGGCCTTGCGTGGTCGAGCGCCGAAAGCTTGGCGTGCGCAGTGGGGGAGCGGCGCGGCGTCTACCAGAGCAGAAGCCGGGGAGTGTGGGAGAAGGGGGCGACGTCGGGGTCGACCCAGGAACTGCTCAGGATCGACCTGGATTGCGATCGTGACGCCCTGCGGTTCACGGTCAGACAACACGGAGCGGGCTTCTGCCATCTGGGCACCCGATCGTGTTGGGGCCACGACCACGGGGTAGGGCGACTCTCCAGACGACTCGCCAAACTCGTCTCCGGACCTGCCCCGGAAGGTTCCAACACGGCAAAACTCTTGGCCGACCAAACCCTCCTTGGCGCCAAACTCCGTGAGGAGGCCGCCGAACTGGCCAACACCTCAAACCGTGCAGATGTGATCGCCGAGTCCGCAGACGTCCTGTACTTCACCCTCGTCAAGGCGGCTGCCGCCGGCGTAGACATCGCAGACATCGAACAAGAACTCGACAGACGCGCCCTGAAGATTTCCCGCCGACCGATGGAGAAGAAAGAGGGGTAGTTCAGATGAGGACAGCCCGTCACCTTCAGGCAAGTCCGCACCACGGACAGTGGCGGGGCTCCTGTCCGGTGCGACGATGGTCAGCGTCCGCGACCCACGGGTGTTAGCCTGCGAGGCCGCGGCTTCAAGATCGGAAGAGCGTCGGTTAGGGAAAGAGGGTAGCTCTCGGTGGGCGGCGGAACATTAAAAAAAAAAA
>CALCCX010000276.1 GCA_937900165.1 uncultured Acidimicrobiia bacterium
ATCATCGCTGTGTTGATAAGTTTTTTTGTTTTTCTTTTTCTTTTTTTTCTTTATCTTTTTTTTTTTTAATGATACGGCGACCACCGAGATCTACACTCTTTCCCTACACGACGCTCTTCCGATCTAGCGCTCGTCGAGCAGCTCCTTGGCGCGATCACCGCGTCGGTCCTGTGGGCCGGATTGGCGGGTTCCGCTCCAGATCAGCCATCCGATCAGGACAAGGAACGCCGTCATGAACAACCATCCGAAAATGGCCATTCCCCAGCCGAAGCCCCCCATGTGATCGAATTCACTGCCGTCGGCCAGCAGTGAAGAGATTTGTGCGATCAGTATCATGATCTATTGCTCCAATCGTTTGATTCTCCATTTCTACACCTTCTATTCGACGGCAAGGTCAAGGACTATCCTGGCCCGATGAAAATCGGAGAGGTTGCTGCCCAGACAGGTGTTTCCACCAAGGCGATCCGCTACTACGAAGACATCGGCGTGCTGCCCGAACCGGATCGTTCCTCCAATGGGTATCGGACCTACAACGAAACCACGGTCGATCGGTTGCGCTTTGTACGCGATGCGCAGGCCACAGGGTTGACTCTCACGGAGATCGCTTCGATCCTCGACCTTCGCGAGCAGGGCGCGTCGACCTGTGAACATGTGACAGAACTATTGGACCGACATCTGGAGGACCTCGATGCTCATATCGACTCGCTCCAGCGCACCCGTAAGCAACTCGGGGTTCTCACCAAACGTGCTCACGGTTTGGATCCTGCTGACTGCGTAGACGTCAATCGATGCCAAACGATCATGGCAGGTGCCGCGCCTGGGGGTGGGGTCGCAGCCGAACTCCATCACGCTCCCCACGCCCACGCTCACTGATTGTCGGAGCCTGCCAGCCGGCCATTTTTCGATCGGGGGCACTTCACATGGCGACCGAGGATGGCGAAGTGCAGGGCGTCTGGCACGAATCCGTAGTCGGTAGCGATCTCGACAAAGCTGTTTTCCAGTGCCTCAAGCGGTAGATCCTCGACTACACCACACCTCTCGCAGAGTAGATGGTGGTGGTCGGCCCGCTCGCTGAGGTGGTAGATACCTGGGCCGTGACCCAGATGCACATGGTGCAAGAGGCCAAGCTCCTCGAACGCCTCCAGGGTCCGGTAGACAGTAGACAGATCGAGTGTTCCGGTTGGCCGCCCGACGCGCTCGATGATGTCGGCCGCACTGAGATGTTCGCCGGCCGACTGGGCAAGGACCGCGCAGATCAGCCGCCGCTGTCCGGTGATGCGCAGTCCAGCGGATCGCAGTGCGGCGATCAATTCGGTGTCGGTCTCGACCATTGCCACCAGGGTACCCATTAGCGGTTGGGTAATCCGGCGTGGGCCTTGACCTTCGAGCGACTTCAAGGCCTAACCTTGCGACAGGTAGCAGGGACTGGAGGTGAGCAATGGAAGATCAAGCGGTTCGTGGACGATCCCGCATCAAGTTCTCGGCGGTCGCCTTTGGTGTGCTGGTGGTTGGCATCGCCGGATATTTCGGTTTTGTGTCCTTCGCCGGATCGTCCCGCGAGATCGGCGCAGGAGTAGTCGTCCTAGGGGCGGTCACCGGCTTCGCCGCGTTCTTCTCCCCGTGCTCATTCCCACTCCTGCTGACCTTCTTGGCCAAGCGGTCGAGCGAATCGAAGGGCGCCGCGGCCCTCAGCGCCGTGCGAGTGGGTGCGGGTGCGGCCCTGTTGTTGGCCTTGTTCGCGGCGGTGATCGTGGCGGGGGGCAGCGCGGTGGCGGGAGTCCTCGAGTTCGACAGCATCGCCGGTCGCCTTTTCCGAGGGCTGGTGGGCGGGACACTGGTGGTCTTTGGTCTCCGCCAGGCACGGCTGATCTCGTTCAAGATCCCGCTTTTTGACCGGGTTGCCGGGTCTGCCGCCCAGGCGCTCGATCCGTCCCAGATTTCCAGTCCGGCTCGCCGGGACTTCGTGTACGGGTTCGGCTATCTCCTAGCCGGTTTTGGTTGAACAGGTCCACTGCTCGCCGGTCTGGCGGCACAATCGCTCTTGGTAGGTACCGCCCAGGCAGTTTCGGCGTTCGCCACAGCGGCGATCGTGTTCGTGGTGCTGTTGATCGCCGGGTCGGTGGTCGTGTCTTCGCTCACCACAGACGCGCTACGTCCAGTGCGGATGAGCGGGCACGTGGTGAAACGATGGAGCGGCTATGTGTTGATGGCGGTCGGTTCGTGGTTCCTCCTGTTGGCCGTCCTGCCCAACCCGATCCTCGGCTCCTGATCCGCGACGCTTGACCATCGACCTGGTCGAAGGTTTAGGTTGGATTGACACTGTCGACAGGAGGCCCGAACGATGGTGACTGCAATTGATCGAATCGAACTGCTGCGTCTAATGGACGAAGAGGACGCACAAGTTGTCGATGTGCTCCCAGAAGCCGAATTTCTGGCGTCTCACATCCCGGGATCGATCAGCCTCCCGCTGCGTCAGATTTCCGAGGAAACCGTCTCGGTCCTGGAGCGTGCCAAGCCTGTGGTGGTCTATTGACATGATGGCTTGTGAGACATGTCTCCCCGAGCCGCGTGTCGGCTCGAACGCCTCGGCTTCGAACAAGTTTACGACTACATAGCCGGTATCGCCGACTGGAAAGCGGCCGGCCGCCCCGTTGACGGGGAGACCGACCATGAGCCGTGGGCGATTGACGCCAATCGGTCGGATGTGCCGACCTGCGGTCCGGACCACCCGATCGGGGCCGTGCGGGATCGTGTTTTTGCAGCCGGTTGGATCGAGTGTGTCGTGGTCGATTGCGACAACGTTGTCATCGGGCGGCTCCGCAAGAAAGCCTGGGACACAGCGGACGGCACTCGTGCAGAGGACGTGATGCAATCGGGCCCCACCACAGTCAGGGCGGACGAACCCCTCGAGCCCCTGGTTGGTCGCATGTTCACCCATGGAACGACAATGGTGGTGGTCGCCACCCCTGAAGGCCACCTCCTGGGCGGTGTGCTTCGCGAAGAAGCGGAGCAGTTCCTGGCGGGTGAGGCAGCGGGGTAGGTCGAGGGGTGGACGGTGGTTTGTCCGAACTGCGTTGTTCTTCCGTGCGGGTCTATTCGACTGGCGAGATCTATGGCAGAATGAATGCCATGAAATCTGCCATAGACGGATCGGGTCGAGTCGTCATTCCGAAGCCACTCAGGGACAAGCTGGGCCTGGCCGGGGGTGAGGAGCTCGAGATCACCGAGGAAAACGGGGCGATCGAGATTCGACCCGCCTCGATCGACGTTGAACTGGTCGAGACGGCGGAGGGTGTTGTCGCGGTCCCAAAGAAGCCTGTTTCGGTGCTCACGGCGGAGGAAGTCCGAGCGACACTCGACCGGATCCGTCGTTGATCGCGATCGACTCGAGCGTCGCGATTCCAGCAGTTACGTCCTGGCACCAGTTCCACGAGGTCGCACGGGTGGCCGCTGAGGGGGCCTTCATCCCGGCGCACGCCTTGCTGGAGACGTACTCAGTGCTCACTCGGATGCCACGACGGCTGTCGCCTTCGGACGCCGGTCGCCTCCTATCCAGTCGATTTGGTGATCAGGTGGTGTTGGTCCCGACCCGAGCCCTCGCACTGTCGGTCGTGCAGCGATCAGCAGAGGCCGGACTCCACGGTGGAGCGGTTTACGACGCGCTCATAGGATGGACTGCGTCGGAACATTCAGCACCGTTGGTCACCTTCGATGCCAGGGCGGCCCGCAACTACTCGGCGGGGGATATCTCAGTCGAACTCCTGGAACCCCTCTAACCCTCGATTCCCAGCCTGTGTTTCATATTGTACGTACTACTAGGTACAATACTTCTTATGGATCGAGAACCGTCGTTCGAATTCGTACTTGGTGCGAACGCATGACTGCCAGGGACGCCCTAGTCGATGCTGCCAAGACCTTGCTTTCGACCCAGGGCTACGAGGCCACCAGCCCTCGCGATGTTCAGGCGTCCAGCGGCGTAGGCCAGGGGAGTTTCTATCATCATTTTGCCGGTAAGGCCGACCTGGCCTTTGCGGCGTTGCTGTCGCTGGCCGACGAGATGTCAGACGCTTTTGACAGCCTCGCCGACGGCGACGGGATCGACCTGATCGGTGGCTATCTCAACGTTCCTCGGGATGCCTTGTCCGGTTGCCGAATCGGCCGGATCGCCATGGAATCATCGATGGCCGACGATCGCATCCGGGTGCCGATCGCCGGCTACTTCAGCCACATGCGTCTGCGCCTCACCGGAGCCTTTTCGCTGCTGGACACAGGCATCGCGCCAGAGGCGTTGGCCGACCTGGCGATCGCCACGGTGCAGGGCGGTTACGTGTTGGCGAGGGTGACCGCCGATCCGCAGGCTCTGCGCAACGCAACCTCGGCCCTCGACTCCCTCATCCGATCCTTCGGCGCCACAGGAGATGACAGGTGAGATACGCCCGCATGGATCAGACATTTGGCCGCGAGGCCCGAAACTGTCTCAACCGCGCCACGGAGCCTGGAATGGACGGTGCGATGGCGGCCCTCGAATCGTTCTACTTCGCGTTCAACAACGGCGACCTCGACGTGTTCGGCCAAGTGTGGGTTGCCCACGATCTCATCCGGCTCAAGAACCCGCTGGGCGGCATCCTGGAAGGCATCGAGCCGATCACCAACCTGTATGCGGGGATCTTCAACGGGCCGGCGGACGTCTGGGTCGAGTTCCACGACATCGTCGCGTACGACGCCGGCGACGCCGTCGTGTTCTCGGGTAGGGAGCGAGGAGAGTTCGCCAAGGCCGGTCTGACCGTCCCCCTCGACATCCGCACCACCCGGGTGCTCCACCATGTCGATGGACGTTGGGGGCAGATCCACCACCACGGCTCCATAACCGATGCCGATCTTCTGACCACCTACCGCAATGCGGTCAACAACTAACTACCTAGGAGACCCAATGTCTGCACTGCTTATCATCAACTACAACGTCACCGACCCTGACGCCCTGGTCGGATACCGCGACGCGGCCGTAGAAATCCTGGTCGGTCCGGACAGAGGAACGCTTCGGGTCGTCACCCATGAGACCATCGACCTCGGCGAAGGCGACGGGGCAGGGACCACCACGGTCATCCTGGAGTTCGCGAGTGTCGAGGTCGCCCGAGAGATCTTCGATTCGCCCGAGTATCAGGCCATCATCGGCGACCGCTTGGCCGCCACCGAACCCAAACACGCCTACATCGTGCCAACGCTCGAAGCCTGAGCGGCGGGCCCTTTCTCATACCAACGTCGGTATGATTTTGGTATTGCATCGAGCCCACGCCTGTGCAGTCTCCCAAGAGATGATCAAGGGCTCAGAGGCCGATGGGGCAACCGAACCGGCCGAGCGGGTGCGGCGCGCCTATGAAGATCAGCCACTCGACACTCATGATGAATGGGGCGACTAGCAGTCGTTCCTCGCCGCAGTGCGTGCCGAGAAGGCCCGGCATTTTGAACCAGGGTGAGATTTGGTAGGAGGGGGGAAGCGAAACTGATCGGGCCCTACTCGCTTTCTGCGAGTTCATCACGCCACGTAGCGAACCAGGTACGGCAGTCAGGCACCGTGTCGTGCGGGAGAGGTATGTCCTCGTTCTCGAATCGCTTGAGAGAGCCCAACATGTCGGCGAACACCTGGCGATCGAAACCCGTGTCGAGGAGGCCGGCGAGCCGCAGCATTTCGTCCTTCGAGAAGCGGTGTCTGAGTTCGTAAATATCCGTGAAGTCGCGCGCCTCGGCGCGATCAAACAGGGCGAGGACCTTGCGGGCTGCGAGATCTACCAGTGACAGGGTTCTCCCGTAGACGGTCATGACCGCCTCTTCGGAAGGCGGCGAATCCACTGCTAGGTCGAGGATCGTTTCGAACGGCCCCCGCACGATTGTGCGGGCGAAAGTCTCGGTCGACGTGATGGTTTCCACTGTCCAGCCGCGAGCTTCAGCCAGCGCCAAGAACGCCTCATGAGCGGTGGGAATGTGCTCTGAGGGTGTGGCGAAGATGTCCAAATCGCGGGTGGGTCGATCGATGGCCCCGTGAGCTATGAGTGCGCTCCCCCCGGCAAGAGCGAAGCCCTCCGCCTCGTGGAGACTGAGGAACGCCTGAGCGACGACCTGCTGGAATTCGACCAGCGAGTCCGTCATGCCACTTCACTAGCAGTGTTTGATCCCCCCGTGGTCCGATCTAACGCCGTTTGCCATGCGGACCGCAAAGTTGTCGGCAGGACGAGTTCATCCCAAATGTCTTTGAGGAAGGCACCATCGATGTACCGCGTGAGGTCGTCCGGGGTACCTTCTCGTAGAACAATCTCGTACACCCGTGCGCGGTCAGACCGGATCGAGAGATCAAAGGTACGCTCCGGTCCGGACCATTGGAGATGGATTGGCAGCACCACCGCTCCGGCCGTCTCGGCAATCGGCAGGCGCCAAAGCGTGTCCGGCACCCAGTAGGTTCGGCCGTTCCGGCCTGCGATCGGATCGAATCGGGGGTGTGGTTGCAGGGCGAGCTCATGCCCGGTTGCGGCGAGGATGCGTTCGAGCGTGTCGGAGCGGGGCGACTTGTGGCCGTGGATGTAGGCAGACAAGGTCGGGCGGGACGTCCCGGCCAGGTCAGCGAGCGCCTGGATGGACAAGCCTGCGGTCTGTCGCGCTTGGTCGATCAGGTCCTTCATGGTGCCCATGGTATCGTATCCCTTCGGATACGGATTCGCCGAGAGTTCGGGTCTATTCTCTATCGCATGAAGAAGACCAGTGTCTATCTGGAGCCCGAACTAGACCGGGCACTCGATCGCCTGGCAGCCCGAGACGGCGTCAGCAAGGCCGAAGTCATCCGGCGCGCCCTCCGCCAGGCGGTTGAAGGGCTCGATAGCCCGAGGATGACCGCGATCGGTGTCGGACATGGTCCCGGAGATGCTGCGTCGAACGTGGACAAATACTTGACGGAGACCGGATTCGGTGAGGATGATCGTTGATACTTCGGTGATCTACGCGCTCCTCGACGCCCGAGATTCAGCTCACCAAGACGTGTTGGCTTGGTACCGGCGGAACGATCCGGCGTTCGAGACGACGCCGTTCGTTGCGCTGAGATGGATCACATGGCCGGTTGGCTCACCGGCAGCGCGGCGCAGGCGGCCTGGCGTCGCGATCTGGCGGCCGGTGTGTACGGGATCAACTGGTGGCGCACGGCGGCCGTCGACTCGGTTGCGATCGCCGAGAAATACAGTGACATGGCAGTCGGCATCACGGACGCATCACTGGTCATGCTGGCCGACAGATTGGGTACGGATGAGATTGCAACCCTCGACCAGCGTCATTTCAGGGTCATGACCCAGGTATCCGGCGCGCCGTTTCGCCTTCTACCCTCGGACGCCTGAGGCCACGGCTGTCACTCCCGCTCGGTTTTGTCAGTCGTCGGGACCGGCAGTGCAGCCGTCGATCACACGGCCTCGGTCGACCACAGTGCTGAAATGGGGAGCAGTACTAGTAGAAATGCACCACTTCTATTAGTTGTTTCGCCAGCCCTCCACCAGTTGTTTGCAGCCTCTCAGGTTGATGCCCAGGCTGCTCGAGCTGCCATTCGCAGTCTTCTCATCGCAACGCCCATACCTCGCCGATTCTCTTGGGAGGGGCTCATTGGCTCAGCCGGCGAGGATTTGGCTGACTCGCTGGTGGGACACGCCGATGAGTCGACCGACATCTCGCATCGGCAGACCCTCCTCACGCAGCAGCCTCGCTACCTGGCGGCGAGCATCTGCGGCTGCCTTGGTCGCGTCATTGGCAGTCGCCACCGAAACTTCGAGCGATTCGAGGAGGCCGGCCACATTGGGGGGCGGGGTGACGGCAACCTCGATCGGCCCGACGTCGGTCTCGTCGACGTCCAACATCAGGGCGATTGCTTCGCGGGCGTTGGCTTCGACCTGATCGAGCCGTTTGCATTGTGAGAACACGCCGTCGAGGGCCGGCACGGTGATCGACCACCAGTTGCCGGACCGAACAACCTCGACCTGGAAACTCCTGGCTGTCTTGCTACTTGCCATGTGCACTCACCTCCTTCGCCTTTCTGATGATGCCTTTGGCTGTGCGCTCGTTGACGTCTCGGTGCCGAGGGATCACCAGCCGTTGCCGCCGAGCATCCAGATCTCATGATTGGCACCCTCGCGGACGAAATCCAGGTCCACGTTGCCTGCTTTTGCGATCGCGCGGAGAGACTTCATGAGGTCCCGCTTCTTCATGATCTTAAGGCAAGTACGCTAGGCATATCAAGGCAAGAGTGATTGCCTTCGCGAAGGTGGGCCACCGCGGACGCTGACACTCCTACAACACCCATTCGCGTTTTCGGATCGCGTCGATCACCTGTTTCGGGGCGATGTGGGAGAGGTAGCGGTCGGTGGTGGCCAGGCTGGTGTGGCCTAGTTGGCGTTGGATGATCGGCATCGGCACGCCCTCCATCATCAGTTCATACGCGTGGGTGTGGCGGAGGCCGTGCGGGTGTACCCGTTTGGCGATTCCCGCCTCTTTGGCCAGGTTTGGGAGCACGGTTCGCAGATAGGAGACGCTCAGGCGGTTGCCCCGGTGAGAACAGAAGAGGGGAGCGGTCGCGATGGCCGCCTTGCAGCGCGGCCGAATCTCGATCCAACGTTCGATCAGGGCGACCGCGCCTGAATCGATCCCGACGG
>CALCCX010000277.1 GCA_937900165.1 uncultured Acidimicrobiia bacterium
GGAGTTCAGACGTGTGCTCTTCCGATCTTGAGGCTCAGGGTTGTCTCGGCTTTCACTTTGTGTGATTCCGGCCAAGCATGAGAACCCGTGCTATGACTGGCGAGGCGGGCGAGGAGCCGATCCGTGCGGTGGATCTGGGCTACGACCCGCCGCCCGAAGCGGGCGATAGCTCGATCCAACTGGTGCCGCCAAAGCCCTTACTCACTACTGAGCCATCGAAACAACGGTATAAGTCCACGCGCAAAACCCGAGTGACCACCCCCGGACGTGGCTGACTGGCCAGCAACTACGCCGGGCAGATCGCCAGTCCGATGACGGGGGGCTCGATGCGCCTAGGAATCGTCTGGCGGTCGCCAACGACCCAGCTACCGGTCGGCCAGCTCTGCGTGGGCGGCGGCGAGTCTGGCGACCGGGACTCGGTAGGGGGAACAGCTCACGTAGTCGAGGCCGGCGTTTTGGAAGAAGGCGATCGAGTCTGGATCTCCGCCGTGTTCGCCGCACACACCGATCTTCAATTCCGGCCGGGTCTCCCGACCTCGATCGACACCGATGCGCACCAACTCACCCACTCCGGTCTGATCGAGCGACTGAAATGGATCACGGTCGATCAGACCGCGCTGCACGTACCCTGGCAGGAAACGCCCAGAGTCGTCCCGGCTGAGGCCGGCAGTCGACTGAGTCAGGTCGTTGGTACCAAAGCTGAAGAACTCGGCTCGCTTGGCGATATCGCCCGCCCGTAGGGCCGCCCTCGGCAACTCGATCATCGTGCCAACCAGATAGTCGACGCTGATCCCGTGGTAACGCAGAACCTCTTCGGCGACCTCGCGCACGATGCCCTCCTGCTGGGTGTACTCGGTCGAGAATGCAACCAGGGGAATCATCACCTCCGGCTTGACAATGATGCCTCGCTCCGAACAGCGGACCGCGGCGGTGAACACTGCCCGCACCTGCATCTCGGTGACTTCCGGGTAGGCGATCCCAACTCGGCAACCGCGATGGCCGAGCATCGGGTTGGCCTCTGCGAGCCGTTCGATCTGAGTGAGGATCGTTTCCTTCTCGTTGATCTCCTCCAGCAGACGGTTGATCTTGTCCAGGCTCTTGGCATGGCCGAGGCGCAATTTGAGGTCGGTGATGCGTTCAACCGTCTCATCTCGACGGGGGAGGAACTCATGGAGTGGGGGGTCGAGGAGGCGAATCGTGACGGGCTTGCCGTCCATCACCGTGAAGATGGCCTCGAAGTCGGCAGTCTGAAACGGTTCGATCTTGGCAAGAGCGTCAGCCCTTGTGATGGCATTTGGGGCCATGATCATTTCGCGCATCGCCTCGATGCGTTCGTCCCCGAAGAACATGTGCTCGGTGCGACAGAGGCCGATCCCCTCTGCGCCCAGTCGTCGAGCGGTGGTCGCGTCTTGCGGATTGTCGGCGTTGGCCCGGACCCCAAGAGTTCGGAACTCGTCCGCCCATGCCATCAGGGTGTCGTAATAGTTATCCAGCTCGGGCTCGACCGTCTCCACCTGCCCGGCGAAGATCTGGCCGGTGTTCCCGTCTACGGTCACCCATTCGCCCTTCGAGATGATCCTGTCTCCTGCCCGAAAGAGCTGGTCGGCGTAGTCGACCTCGATGGCCGAGACACCAACCACGCCGCACTTGCCCATGCCCCTGGCCACGACTGCCGCGTGAGAGGTGACCCCGCCCTTTGTGGTGATGATGGCCCGGGCCGCCACCATGCCGTGAAAGTCGTCTGGACTGGTCTCATGACGGACCAGCACGACGGCCGCTCCGTTCTCTGCCAGCTCGACGGCTTCGTCGGCATCAAAAACGACGATTCCGGTGGCGCCCCCAGGAGAGGCAGGCAGCCCCTCGGCGACCAGTTCGTCGTCGGGCCCGGCCATCACCACGGGGTGAAGGAGCTCTTCGAGCCGCTCCGCAGTGACCCGCATCACCGCCTCCTCCCGAGAAATGACCTCTTCTTCGACCATGTCGACTGCAATGCGAATCGCTGCCCGCCCGGACCGCTTGCCACGCCGAGTCTGGAGCATCCACAGCCTGCCGTGCTCGACCGTGAATTCGAGATCCTGCATGTCTCGGTGATGGAGTTCGAGACGGCGGGCAATCTCGGCGAGTTCGGCGAAGACATCAGGCATCTTCTTTTGGAGGGCCGCAATCGGTTCTGGATCGTGACGGCCTGCGACCACATCTTCGCCTTGGGCATTCAAGAGAAATTCGCCGTATAGGTTGGGTTCACCGGTTGTCGGGTTACGGGTAAACGCGACTCCGGTGCCCGAGTCCTGGCCTGCGTTGCCGAACACCATCGCCTGCACGCTGACTGCGGTCCCAACGTCGTCTGGGATACCGTTGAGTCGCCGGTAGTCAACGGCCCGGCGATTGGTCCAAGAGTCGAACACGGCCGCTACTGCCAGCCGTAGCTGTCCCTTCGGCTCGTCGGGCACCTGAGCGTGTGCGTGGCCGAAGACGATGTCCTTGAGCCTGGCGATGATCGTTTTGCACAAGTCGAGGTCGAACGGCGCACCCTCATCGCGTTTGGCACGATCGGCAACAGCTCTGAGCCGGTCGGCCGGCACTCCGAAAACGACTTCGCCGAACATCTGAACAAAACGTATGTATGCATCCCAGGCAAATTCGGGATCGCCAGTCAGCTTGGCGAGCCCCTCGACCGTGTCGTCATTGAGGCCGAGGTTGAGGATGGTGTCCATCATCCCTGGCATCGAGATCGCCGCTCCGGAGCGAACCGAGAACAGGAGTGGGTCGGCCAGCTCCCCGAATCCCTTGCCGGCAATTTGTTCCACACCCGAGATCGCCGTCGCGACCTCGTCCCAGAGGCCTTCGGGGAAAAGCCGGTCGGCGTCGAAGTAGGCGCGGCTGACTTCTGTGGTGATGGTGAATCCGGGCGGCACTGGGAACCCGGCCTTGGTCATCCCTGCAAGACCGGCGCCCTTGCCCCCCATCAGCTCCCGCATGGACTCGTCACCTTCGGTGAAAGGCACCACCCAGGCTGGGCGCGTCATTCCGGTACCTCAGGTTCCATCGGACTCCACATCCAGTCGTTTCATCCATTATTCGGCTGTATGAGGGCTACGGGTAGGAGTTCTCAGACCTCCAACCCGAAAGATCGGCGTTTCTTGCGAGCCAGACAAGAACGGGCCGGCCTCACTCGTTTATGTTTTCATCCAGACCCAGTTCTCGCTCTGCGTCTTCAATCGTTTGACCGCCCTTCAACACCGGTGCGAACAGGTCGCCGTGGCGGGAGATACGGTCCCAGATGGTGGCGATGGTGAAGTCGTCGACGCTGACCTCGTCGATCTCGTCCCATCGAATCGGGGTCGAGACAGGCGCACCGGGGCGGGGGCGGACCGAGTACACCGACGCGATGGTCTTGCCTGCGACGTTCTGGTTGGCGTCGACGAACACCTTGCCGGTGCGTTTGGGGATGTCCCATTCCATCGTGATGTCGTCAGGGTTGGCCGCGGCCAGGAGCTGGCCGAGCCGATCAACCAGGCGACGAACCCTCGTGAATTCGTAGATCGGTTCGACCGGGACGTAGATGTGCAGGCCAGTCGCCCCCGATGTTTTGAGGTACCCAACGAGGCCCAGTTGGTCGAGGGCCACTTTCAGCAGCTTGGCGACCGACACCACCTGCTCCCAGGTCGCTCGTTCGGCCGGGTCGAGGTCGAAGATTGCGTAGCTGGGTACATCGGTGTTCGGCAAGGTCGACAGCCACGGGTGGATCTCGATGCAGCCCATGTTGGCTAACCACATCAGCGACTCAGCGTCGCGCGCCGTCACGAACCCGATCTCCCCGTCGCGCACGTTGGAGTGGATGGGGGCGAGCGGCATCCAATCCGGCTGATGGCCAGGCGCCTGCTTTTCGTAGAAGAACTCGCCGTCTGCACCGTCGGGGAATCGGGACATGACGATCGCCCTGCCCAACAGATGGGGGACAAGCACAGGAGCGATCGACGCGTAGTAGGAGATCAGGTCACCCTTGGTGAAACCGTCCGGAAAGAAGGGCTTGTCGATGTTCGACAGGGTCAGCCGCCGGTCGAAGCCGACGATCGGGAACTTGCCGGCCTCAGCCGTCGCCCGCACTTCGACCGGGAACTCGACCAGGCCACTCGCCACCGGCCTGCCAACCTCAGGAGCTTCGGCCAGTCGTTCTTGGGTGGCGGCCACGTCGGCCTGAATGAGGTCGTGGCTCTCGTCGTCACGAGCCTCGGAGATCATCGTCATCCGCAGCCCGGCCGCCCGAGCCGCCTCGACCAACGGACCGACCTTGAGGCTGCCCTCTCCGTAGGCGATGTGGCGGATCTCGCCTTTGTCCCCGAATTGGTTGTCTGTGAACTGGGTGTGGAGCGGGTCGAGCATCCAGCCCGCAAAGTTGTCCCGAAGAAAGGCGATCACGGACGCGAAGGCTTCGACGGTGGTCAGGGCTCCTCCGGACACGGCGTGCACGTGGGCCCAGTCGATGACCGGTCGCACGAACGCGAACTGTTTGGCCAACATGGCGATATCACCGAGACTGCCGAACGCCGATTCCTTGCCGGCGGTTTCAAGGCCGACGCCGACACCGAGGTGGCCGACCTTATCGCCGACCCATTCGAGGTGTTGGCCTATTCGTGAGACGAGTACTTCAGGCTCTTCTCCGTGAGTGCCACCGAGATGGGCGACAATCACCCGCGACCCGAGTTCCCGTCCCAGCTTGACCGTGTGCTCCAACGCCGCCCGACACTGGATCGCCTTGTCTTCTTCCTGCACGGTGAGCACCGCGAAATACGGAGCGTGCACCGACAGCCATATCCCCCGATCGGCTGCCTTGGCCCCAAACTCAGCGCAGCGTTTCTCGTCCCATGGGAACCCCTTGACGAATGCCAGCTCGTACGCCGAGTGACCGCGTTCGACGAGGCTGTCGAGGAACTGCTCGTCTGCTATTCCCTCCGGCGGCATGCCAGAGATTCCGTACCGAATCATGCACGGAGGTTATCGACTCTCCCGAAAGCGGCATGCGAGCGGCGCTCTGGCCCGCTGGTCGAGAGCGCACGCAAGCGCGGCAATGCGAGCGTCCATGTCGGCCACCAGACCCTCCTCGCACGGCCCCCCGATCAACGCATACACCTCCCGCCGCACCTCGAGCACCTGCATCGTCCGCCAAATCGAAACCCTACTCATCACAGGTTGATATTATTCGATAGTAGTTAACGTTGTCAATCAGCCATTGAGCGAGCCGGCGCCGAGCCCTCGCACGACAAAGCGGGCTGAACGCGAAAAGAATTCGAAGATCCGGGAAAGAAAATCACCGAATCAGATTCCACGATCATGACAAGTTCAGGTATGTTCCAACAGCCGATCTCCGCATTCCCCTCGGAGGTCGCGAAAACCAAGTATCCTGGATGTCGGCGATGTCGACCCGAAATGCACCTACCGCTGGCACATACAAATGTCACACCCCCAAGATACGGTCTATCTTCAATGATCGAACGTACGTTCGATACAATGTGGTTATGTGCAATCAGATCTCGGTCCTGGACCGGGCTCTGGTATCGGACGAAGGCGGCGGGCTGGATGCACCGGGCACAGACCTTCAGACAATCGAAGATCACATCTGGCGGATGGCAGATGCCGACCTGAAAGAGGCGGCGATCGAAGCCAGAAAGCTGATCGACCGATCCCATGTGGAGCTCGCGCTCCTCGTTCGTGAGATCGATCGGCGGAACCTCCCCGAACTCGAGCAGCAGGTCACCCTTCTGGATCCCGGCCCGCCGCGCCGGTGATCCCTCCTGCACCGCCTCCACATACAATCCCACCCCCGGCCTGAGACCGCGCCGCTTCGCCGCATCTTCGTCGCGGACGGCGGCGGTGACACCCAGACGCACCATCTTCCCGAACCGACGGATCATGCGGACCGCGTACATCACCTGATCCGCCGGGACCGCGACGTTATATCGGCAG
>CALCCX010000278.1 GCA_937900165.1 uncultured Acidimicrobiia bacterium
GGTCAGTATATGATGGTATCGCAGACTGAACCGCTCGGTGCAATAAACCGACACAGGAGGTGGATGACGTGAACTGGGGCCAAAAGTATCTGATGTGTCCGCCCGACCATTTTTCGGTCTCGTATTCAATCAACCCGTGGATGGAACCGGGAGGGGAAGTCGACCGTCACCTCGCAGCCGACCAGTGGTTGACCCTACGATCTGCCATCGAGGATGCAGGCGGAAGTGTCGAGATCATCGAGCAACACCCCGATCTGCCTGACATGGTGTTCACCGCCAATCTGGGGATCATCGCCAACCGAATTCTTGTACCTTCAAGGATGTACCACCGAGAACGAATGGCGGAGCCCGACCAGGCAGCAGCTTGGGCGACGGCGGCTGGGTTGGAGGTGCGTCGAACGTCCGAAGGCTTCTTCGAGGGCATGGGCGACGCCCTCCCCTTTCGGGCAGGCCTCGTCGCAGGCCATGGCCAGCGCTCCGACCAAACGGCATGGTCGGCGCTCACGTCGGCAACCGGATGGCCAATTACCACGATTCGGCTCCCAGACCCTCGCTTCTATCACATCGACCTGGTCTTCTGCCCGCTCGATGATCGTCGCGCCCTCATCGCACCGCTGGGACTCGAAGCGCAAGGCCTTAAAACTCTCACCTCGATCGTGCCAGAGCCAATAGAGCTAACGGACGATGAGACGTTGTCATTTGCGGCCAACTCCATCGTCGTCGGAACCACCATCATCATGCCCGCCTGCTCTCCAGGGCTTCGACGCACGCTCGAGGGCCTCGGATTCGACGTAGTCGTCGTCGACGTCGGCGAGTTCGAAAAGGCGGGCGGAGCGGTCCGCTGCCTGACCCTGCCACTCGACAGCAATCTGGGGATTGCGTTGGAACAGAGCGCCTAACCGTCGAATCGGACGCCAACCGACCGGATCAGCACCAGTCGAGGTTGATAGCCATTACGATCACATCGTGACCACAGGACCCGTTTCCGCAGAGAACGTAACCCCGCCATACGAACCTCATATCGGCGAGACTCGCCAATACGTCAGAGACATCATCCTCGGTGTGAACGACGGGTTGGTTTCGACGTTCCTACTTGTGGTTGGGGTAGTCGGCGGGGGTCTCACAACCGGACAAGTGCGGCTGACGGCGATTGCCGGCGCAGTGGCTGGGGCAATCTCGATGGCCACGGGCGAATGGCTCGCCACCCGATCCCAAGAAGATGTGTTCGACCGCGAGATAGCCCTCGAACGCACCCACATTCGGGACCACCGCCAAATGGAGGTTGACCAGCTCTACGAGATGTTCACTGATATCGGCATCCCTGAAAGCGATCTCGATGGCGTCGTACAGGCGTTTTCCCACAATGACGAAACACTGCTGAACGCGATGAAGGTGCTGGAATTTGGGATCATCGAGACCGAACGCCGCTCTCCGTTCGCAGCCATGCTCGCGTCAGGCGTGCTGTTCCTGGCAGGCGCGCTGACCTCGGTTGCCCCCTTCTTCTTTGCCTCGTCTGCTTCCGGCGGTTTGGTGGCGGCCGGAATTCTCACGGCGATTGGCCTGTTCGCGGTCGGCGTGGCCAAGACCACAGTCACCGGAACCAACCCTTGGACCTCGGGTTTGCAGAACTTGGCGATAGCGACAGCCGGAGGCATCGCCGCCTTCTTGATTGGCCGACTGGTGGAGACCACCCTGGCCTGAGCGCCGGACGCTCTATACCATCACCAGATGCGTTTTGTCGTCATCACTGACACCCATGTTCGGTCAGACCAGGCGGATCCAGGCGATTTTTCGGCCAGCGTCGAGTCGGCCGGACGCAACCAGTACGCAGTACAACTGATCGAGCCATCTTGGGTACCGACTAGCTTGGTTTCAACCCCGACCCTGAACGATGACTTGCGTTGGAAAAAAGCCCCGGATCCCGGCCGGGAGATGCGCGAGGCCCACGGGATTGATAGAGATGCCATATTTAGGGACTTCTTCGTCAAACTAGAGGGAGCATCACGATGATCAGCAAACGCGCCAAGGCACTATCAATCATGGACATGACTCCTGGCGAATGGAGACATGCTCTCGGGCTGGCGGAGTCAGAGCTACCGGTGGCGATCATCAGTGAGGGTTCATGGTGGC
>CALCCX010000279.1 GCA_937900165.1 uncultured Acidimicrobiia bacterium
GAACGGTGCGGATGTTGTAGGTCAACTCGAACGCCGCCTTGTTGGTGAAGGTTATTCCCAAGATCTGCCCCGGAGCGATGCCCTGGTCGGTGACCAGCGCGCCGACCCGGTGGGCAAGGGTCGTGGTCTTTCCGGTACCCGCGCCGGCGGCCACTCTTAGCGGGGCGAGCGGGGCATTGATGATGGCGGCCTGTTCTGGCGACGGTGTGAAGGTCATCGGATGAATGCCTCCCGACCTTCCGGCCATTCCGGGCAGATGAGCTTGACGTTGCAACCGCCGCAGTGACGGTTGGGAGTTGCGGGCCATTGCTCGGCGGAGATCCCGTGAGCTATCTCCACGAGGCGTTCTCGAACCGTTTCGACGTTGGCCGGATCGAATTTGATTGGTTTCGGGGTCTTGAGCGGATACCAGAATTCGGCCTGGTTCACCTCGCCGTGTTCAGTGATCTCCGGATCTTGGGCTGCGGCGAGCATGTAGAACCCCAGTTGCAGTGATTCGGCAGCGTCCTTCTTCGTTGGAGTGGACTTCGAGGTCTTGTAGTCGACGATTCTCAATCCGTCAGGGCCTCTTTCGATTCGATCTGCTATTCCCCTCCACAACGTGCCTCCGATGTCCAACTCCAGGTGACGCTCGAGCAACACTGCTGTGGCATCCGGCCGGGGCCAGTCCTCGTACAGCAGATCGAGGAGCAGGTCGGCTCGACGCCGCCAGGCTGCTCGCCACGCTCCCTCGCCGAGATCGTATTCGGCGAATACTTTGTCGAGGGCCGATTCGGCCTCGGCCCGAGTGGACCTGCGATCGTATTGGTCCAGCGCAAGGGTTTCGGCCAGTTCCAGGACCTCATGGATCATCGAGCCGAAGGTGGCATACGGTGACCCTGATTGGGCGATATGGAGGCGGCGCTCTAGTGCGTAGCGGCGCGGGCAGGTGGCGTAGGCGTCTGCTTGAGATGGCGATAAGGCGAGGCTTTTGGTCAGGATGCCTTGGTCGATGCCCCTCTGGCGCACCATGGTGAATTGTTCAGCCGGGCGCATCGAGGGCAGTGGGGCATCCACCAGGACCTGCACCGCGGCCAGGCGCTCGTGCGGTGAAACAGCCGGATCGGTGAGGATCGAACGCAGCAGTGTCTCAGCCTCCCCAACTGTTACCGGCTTGCGATGTCGGGCCTCAGGTGGACCCAGCTCCGTCGCGTCATCGGTTCCCGCCACCATTGCCAGAAACCGGCTTGGTCTTTTTTGGCCCTCGTCGATGCCCGCGCTGGTGGCGGTCCACACCACCCTCGTTTTGGCCCTGGTCATCGCGGTGTAGGCCAGCCTCATCTCCTCTTGGAGCTGACGGCGCAGAGATTCGGCTGGACCGGCTGTATCACCGCCGAGATGCTCGGTACCGAGCAGGGTGGCCCGCTGCCGAAGATCCGGGAACACTCCTTCGACAGCATCAGCGATGAATACGACATCGAACTCCAAGCCTTTCGATTGATGCAACGTGGTGAGGGTGATCTGGTCCTGACCTGTCGAGGGTCGACCCAGGAGAGGCTCAGCTTCGATGTCGTCGGCGTCTGCCCTGAGCACGAACTCGACGAGGGTGGTCTGCGGGTTCCGTTCGTTGGTTCGTCCCAGGACTTGGCTCAACGATGTCCAGGCTGCCCGGTAGTCGGCGCGTTCGGGGTCGAGCACAAGTTCGCCGATCTGAGGGATCGAGGTCCAAATATGCCAGAAGGCCTCGGTCGCGGGTTGGTCGAGCCAGGCGGCGTCCTTAATCAAAGAGGCGATTGCGAGAGATTCGGGAAGCTCGGCCGCCATGAGATCCGGCCAGGCCCGTCCGTCGCGGATCCTGGACCTTGCCAGCGACCGTTCCTCACTGATTCCCACAGACAGCAGGGGACCGAGGAGCAGTCGTCGCACCGAGCGTTCGAACTGTGACTCGACCGGGGTGACAGAGGGATCGCCGGGGTCGAGTTCTGAGAGTCTGCGGAGCGCAGTGGCGGCCCTGACAATGTCAAAGAGCACTTGGACGGCCGGATGATCTGTAAGCCGAGCGCCCGGCGGTTCGTGGGGTATGCCTCGTCGTTCGAGCGCCCTGGACAGTTCGGGCAGCAACCGGCGTTTGGTGCGAACCAGCACTGCCATTCGGTGGTACGCGACGCTTTGCTCCAGATGCAAACGCCTGGCTTCGGTAGCGATCCAGTCGGCCTCCTGAGAATGCTGATCGAATACGTATACGTCCACACTCCCGATGTGTGGTGCAGGCTCGACCTGGCCGGCGGCCCCAGGCAGGGCACCGGAGGATGTGACCCGTTCCGCCGCCCGGAGGATCTCGGCCGGGACACGGAATGACGTGGCCAGGACGATCCGTCTGGCCGGGCGACCATCGAGGTCCGCGAACCGTTCTGGAAATTCGGCGACATTGTGTAGTTCGGTACCGCGGAAGCTGTACACCGACTGATATGGGTCGGCCGCAGCCAGCAGGTTGCGATGGTTCACTGTGAGATTGGCGAGCAATTCGGCCTGGGCCAGAGTGGTGTCCTGGTATTCATCGACGATCACGTATTCGAATTGGGCGGCCACCGACCTCGCCACTCTGGGATCGGCCAGGGCGGTGACAGCCCGGTACTGAAGCGTGCCGTAGTCGATCCTGTCTGACGCTGAGAGTTCGGTGTCATAACGAGAAATGAAGCCGGGCAGGGCGCGCCAGTCGTCTCGGCCGGTGGCGAGTTCGGCGATGGCATGCACATCGAGTAGCCGTTCACGGGAACGCAGAATGAAGTCGGTGACCTCTCCCGCGAAGGTTCGACTTCCCAGAAGAGGCCGGAGGGTCAGCGGCCAGTCGTTTGGTTGTTCTCCGGCCAGAAGTTCGCCGACCAGGTCTATCTGTTCGGGCCCAGTGAGGATTGCGGGGTGGGCACTCCAGCCGAATGCCTTCTCGCCATGTACCTCGAGGATTCGGGAGCAAAAGGAGTGGAACGTGGACGAGGGCACTCCTGAGACCGTTCGGTCGACCCGGGCCAGGATGCGGTCTCGCAGATCTGCTGCCGCCCGCCTCGAAAAGGTCAGAGTGAGCACTGATTCTGGAGAGACTTCCAGCTCGTCGATGAGGTGGGTGGCGCGTCTCACCAGGAATTCTGATTTACCGGCGCCTGGCCCTGCCACGACCAGCTGTGGGCCGCCGGTCATGGCGACAGCTTCAGGCCAATCGGCCGGCATGATCCGCCAATCGCCGGTCGGCTTCTGTCCGGGCTCGTTCTGGTGGCCGATCACGTGACGAAGGGTAGGTGGCTTTGTCAGGCCGCGGCTTTGGTCACCAACGACACCGACGCTAGATCGAGGGCGGGGGATTTACCGTCGAGTTCGATGGGTTCGAAAGTAAATCCACCGGCGACGAGATTTGTCTCTGCGGTCGCAAAATGCACCGCCGCGCGGCGTTCACGCCTCGATGCCCCCAAGCGCTGGGCCATGGTCGAGATGGGTCCGTACCGGGTCTGTCTGCTGATGAGTTCCATGCCCCCAACATAGGGGGTGGGTGTGACATATTCTGTAGGCGCGTGCTGTCCAGCTGGCTACCACAGGCAGCGGAGCCTGGCTACACCCCAACCGAGCGAGAACGGCGCCTATTGCGTCTCGCCGTCCCCCGCTCGATCTCGTCCGATACGCCAGATCGGAAGAGCGGCGTGTAGGGAAAGAGTGTAGATCTC
>CALCCX010000280.1 GCA_937900165.1 uncultured Acidimicrobiia bacterium
ACAAAGGCACCAGGTGTGGAACCCCGTCGGCCGATGCTGTCGCCACCCAGACGTTCGCTTCCGTTTCAAGTCGAGCAAGCGCGGCAGCGATTCGCTCCTGGTTCGTTCGATGCTCCATGCCCTGGACTTTAGGTCAGGAGGGATTCGACCTGATTTGGTCCCGTGTGATTTTGGCTGCAGGTAGCCTCGTCGGTCTCTAGATGAGGAGACTTGATGATCACCGTTCACCTTCGGTATGTGATCGATCCATACAAGGTCGACGACTTCGAGGAATACGGGCGCATGTGGATCCCGCTGGTCAACAGGTTCGGTGGCACTCACCATGGCTATTTTCTTCCGTCAGAGGGTGCGAACAACATTGCATACGCCTTGTTCAGCTTCCCCTCGATGGCCAAGTACGAAACCTACCGCCAGGCGTCGTTCGACGATGCCGATTGCCGCGTCGCCTGGGAGCATTCGCAGCGGACCAGGTGCATCCTGAGCTTCGAGCGCACCTTCCTCAGACCGGTCTTTGAGTAGAGCCGGCCACGCCCAAGGTCCTTCTGTTCTATCGCCGGCACCCTGAGACCGCCGACGGATTAGGCGCCTTGATCGCCGGACTGATAGCTCGTCAGCCTTTGTTGACAAACCTGTGATCGTCAGCTTATGCTGACAGTTGTGTCGGATTTGATGAAAATGGCGCAGCTAGCAGAGAGCCGTGATCCAAGTCAGGGGTTGGCAGCGGTTGCGGCTCTGCGGCGGCTGTTGGAACGGCTAGAAGCGTTGCATGTGTCAGCGGCCCGGGGCCTGGGATGGTCATGGCAGCAGATTGCGGATTCGCTCGGTGTGACCAAGCAGACCGTGCACCGCAAGTATGCGCGGCGGAGGTGACCGGCCATGTTTGATCGGTTCGCTGGGGGAGCTCGGGATGTTGTTGTGCAAGCTCGAGGCCACGCCCGGCGACTGGGACATTGCTGGGTGGGTACCGAGCACCTGCTCTTGGCGCTGAGCGTTTCTCCCTCGGTAGGTGAGACCTTGCGGTCCTGCGGACTCACGGTGACAAGCATCGAAAGGGAGGTGCACCGTCTGCTGGGATGGTCCCAGGACAGAGACCGAACGGCTCTTGCGTCGTTGGGAATCGACCTCGATCAAATACGTCGAGCCATCGAGGCGAATTTCGGACGTGGAGCCCTGGAGAGGACAACTCCACCTCTGCCCCGGAAGCGAACGAGACGTTCGGCAGCGACGCAGCCGAATGACCTGCCGTTCACACCGGCCGCCAAGAAATCCCTCGAACTTGCATTTCGCGAGGCGCTGCGGTTGCGCCAGGCAACCGTCGAACCGGAACACATCGCCCTCGGACTACTCCGAGCGGGCGTCGGTTTCGGATACACCATCGCCACCGCGGCTGGTTCAGCCGCCGCCCTGAGTGCTGCTATCGAAGTGAGCCTTCGCAAGTCCGCCTAGTAACGGATATGCCGTGGCTCCGCAGGCCACACACGTGAGTTCTCGGACCACTCTCCCAGTCAGGGCCCGCGAATCCGTCTCGGTGGATTTCGACGGAAGGCCCGGAATCCTCTGTGTCGACGGCGCTCCTCTTACTGTGCTCACAGGCCCAACGCCTCCTACGATGTGGTCGTGCTCGACCCCGCTGTGCAAGCCCAATTCTCCGCCGGACCTGGATATTTGAACACTGCGACGGTGGGTTTGCCGCCCAAGATGGCGGTGGAGGATCTGAGACAAAGCGTGGCCGAGTGGGAAGCGGGGCAGCTCGATCCGGCATCGTTCGACAAAGCGGTCGAACGCTCCGTGTCGGCATTTGCCCGCATCGTCAGGACCCAGTCGACATCGGTTGGCATCGTGGGTCAGGTTTCTATCGTGTCCGGTCTGGTTGCGTCGTGTTTGCCTGACGGAGCCAGGGTGTTGTGCGCCGAGGAGGACTTCACTTCGGTGCTGTTCCCGTTCCTGGCAGACCCTCGACTTGACGTCCGTCTGGTTCCTCTCGACCGGATCCTCGATTCCATCGGAGCCGATACAGATCTCGTTGCGGTCAGTGCTGTGCAATCAGCCGACGGTCGGGTGCTCGATTTGGATCGCCTTGCCGACATCGCAGCCGAGACCAACACTCGCACCTATGTCGATATCACCCAGGCGGCAGGTTGGCTGCCTCTAGACGTTGATCGATTCGACGTGACGGCCTGCGCTGCCTACAAGTGGCTGTGCGCGGCCAGGGGATCCGGCTTTTTGACCGTTTCGCCGAGTGCCGATTGGCTCGTTCCAAAATATGCCGGCTGGTACAGCGGTGAAGACCCCTGGCAATCGATCTATGGCCCTCCGCTAGATCGGAAGAGCACACGTCTGAACTCCAGTCACACTGATATATCTCGTATGCCGTCTTCTGCTTGAAAAAAAAAAAAAAACACAAAAA
>CALCCX010000281.1 GCA_937900165.1 uncultured Acidimicrobiia bacterium
TTACTGGCAGTGGTTCTATGTTGTTTTTTTTAATGATACGGCGACCACCGAGATCTACACTCTTTCCCTACGCGACGCTCTTCCGATCTCAGTTCTTCGGTGAGATAGCGTTGGATCGTCGGGCCGACAATGGCGACCAACTCGTCGATCCCGGGCTCGGCCAGCTCTGGCACTTCGAGAATGGTCCTTGCGAACACCAGCCCGATGAGATGGCTACCGCACAGCGCCAGGCGACGCCTCGGCTGGGTTGCATCAAGGTGGCGCTCGGCGGTTGTCAGGAACCCCTGCTCGATGAACTCCCTCAGCATGCGAGCCGCCTCCTCGTTGGTGGCCGCGGCCCTGATGAGCGAGACCGCCGGCGAGCCGGGGATGGCCACCAGAGAGAGGTAGAACCGGGTGAGCCTCTCACCCATCTCCTCGGGCGGTCCGGTGAAGATGGGCTCCAGCATCGCTTCTGGATCCGGCAACTCGTGAGCGGCCGCAAACAGCGATGCCTTGGTTCCGAAATGGTGATGGACGAGAGCGGGATCGACTGCCGCTCTGCGGGCGATGGTACGGATGGTGGCCCGGTCGAAGCCGACTTTCCCAAAGGTGTGGCGGGCAGCTTCCAGAATCTGTTGGCGGGTGACGTCGGCGCTGCCGGGGCGGCGCCCGGGAGGACGGGCGGTGCTCACGAGTCGAGCAGAACCATGGTCTCATCGAGCGTTGCCGGTACCTCTCGCACCTCGGCGCGGAGTTCCGCCCGGGCGAGGGCGCTTCGGACTGCACGGAGGTCGGCTCCGAGCACTCTGATGGACCGGCCCGCCAGAGTGACCGGGGGCCCGGATCCGTCGAGGAGGTCGAAGGCTTCCTGCCAGCGGGGTGCCGTCACCTCGACGGCACGCAGGTCAGCGATGATGTCGGTGATGGTGCCGGTCCCTGCCACTCGACCTCGCGACATGAGTACCAGCCGGTCAGCCTGCTCGGCCTCGTCCATGTAGTGGGTCGATACCAGGACCGCCACCCCGGCCTCGGCGCGGGCGCGAATCAGATTCCACAGCCTCGATCGCGCCAGTGGCGACACACCAGACGTTGGCTCATCCAACACCAGCACCTCCGGCCCATGCTGGGTCGCCGCTGCGAAGGCGACTCTGCGTTGCAGGCCGAGGGGTAGGTCGCCGACCAAGTCGTCGTTATCGAACGGTGGGGCGGCCGGCGAGCCGCCGAAGGCCTCGGCCCAGAACTCGAGATTCTCGGCGACGGTGAGATCCCGGTACAGCCCTAGGTTCTGGGGGACGTAGCCGACGCGGCGTCGCAGTTCCCGCGAGGGAGTGCCGGCCAGCACCCGGATCAGGCCAGAGGTTGGCTGGAGGAGACCGAGAATCATCCGGATGAGGGTCGTCTTTCCCGCTCCGTTGGCGCCGACCAGGCCGACGACCTCTCCGGCTGCCACGGTGAGGTCGACGTCGTCAACCGCGGTGAACGAACCGAACCGACGGATTACTCCCTGCACGTCGATGGCGGTCATGGTGTCGATCCAGTGGCGATGAGCTCGGCGACGATGGCGGCGTCCTCCAGGCTGACCCGTCCGATTCCCGCCGGGCGACCATCGGGATCCCAGGCCCGCCAGCGGCGACCCCGTCGCCACGAATGTCGGGCCGGGCCGGGCTGATCGACGTCTGTGACCGTGCCGGGCATCGCCTCGACGATGGCGGCAGGCGGCCCGGCAGCCAACACCCGTCCCTCATGCAGCAGCACGACCTGTCCTGCACGTTCTGCTTCGTCCAGGTAGCTGGTGGCAAAGACAACCGCCGCGTTGGCCGCCGCCGCTCCGGCGATGAGCCGCCACAGGCCCAACCGGCTGACCGGGTCCACTCCGGTGGTCACCTCGTCCAAGACCAACAGCTCGGGCTGGGGAAGAAGCGCCATGGCAGCAGCCAGTTTGCGCCGCTGGCCGCCTGACAGCTTGCCGGCCGGCCGGTCGCCGAACTCGACCAGGTCGGTGCGGATGAGCAGATCGCGTGCCCGAGCCTGCCAGTCAGAGATCTGGTAGGCCGCGGAGATGAAATCGAGGTGCTCGTCGACGGTGAGGTCCGCGAAGATTCCCCCTTCGGCTGGGACATAGCCGGTGAGGCCGGGGCCGGGCAGCGACAGGGTGCCGGTGTGCCGCATCCTGATACCGGCCAGTGCCCGCAACAGGGTGCTCTTCCCCGCTCCGTCGCCACCTACCACCGCCAGCACTTCGCCGGGTGTGCACTCGACGCTCACGTCTGACAACGCCAGGGACTCGCCGTACGTGACGATGAGGTGCTGCGCTCCCCATGTCATGAAGTTGCCACCTTGGCCGTCTTGGGCGCAACTTCCTGGCGAAATCGCCATACCGCCAGGCCGAACACAGCTACCGCCATGAGCGCCAGGACCACGAGCGGGGGGAGCAGGGCGCCGAACGATGAGGCCTTGAGGAAGATACCGCGCATGGCCTGCACGAAGTACGTGAGAGGCAGGAGATACCCGATCCAGCGTACCCCCGCGGCCATCGACTCGAGCGGGAAGATCATGCCAGACAGCATCACCTGGGGGAGGAGCACCATGATCGCCAGTTGGATCGCCTCGCCCTGGCTTCGACTGACCGTGGATATGAGCACTCCGAAGCCGAGCACGACGAACAAGTAGATGAGTCCGAATACGGCGAACAGGAACAACGATCCGCGAAACGGCACATCGAAGATGACGATCCCGGCCAGGGTGATGATCACCATGTCGACGAGGGCGACGACGAAGTAGGGAGAGATCTTTCCCACGATGACGTCGACGGGCTTGAGCGGAGTGACCGCCAGTTGTTCGAGCGTCCCCTGTTCTCGCTCGCGCACCACGCCGAGGCTGGTGATCACGGTGCCGATGAACAAGAGGATGAGACCGATCAGGGAGGGCACCATGACCGCCGCCGTGTTGAGGTCTGGATTGAACAAGATCTCACTTTCCAACCCGGCGGGCAGCGACTCGCCTCGTCGCAGCGCCGACTGGGCAACGAACAACTCCGTTCCGTCGACGTAGATCTTCGGTGCGGCGCCGGTGACGATCGCCACCGCCGCTTCCGAATCGGCCAGCATCGCCCGAGCCTCGTCGTCTGTCCCCGCCGGGTCCAGTTTCACCACAGTGAACGCCCCGCCAAGCTGCGAGGCAACCACCTCTGCATCCGGGCCCAGCACGGCGGTTTCGATTGTGGCCACGTCGAAGCGAGCGGCGTATCCGAAGATGATCAGCATCATGAGGGGAAGTCCGACCATGAGCGCCACGGTGCGCCGGTCGCGGCGCATCTGTCGAAATTCCTTCAGGATCATCGCCTTCACCGGAGCCTCAATTCATCGGGTGTTGAATTAATACCCTACACACCTGAAACCCACGCGGGCGACCGCTCCGAGGTTCGCTCAGACCAGGCAAACGGCTCGCCGCCCACCTCGAAGCAGGCACATGAGCTGGAGTCGTCCAGGAGCGCCGGCCAGGATCATCCGGCTCGTCGGAGCCGACTCGCCGATCAACACGACGAACGGGCCATCGACACGACGCGACATGAGCCGCGAAACCCCCTCGCAGGTGCGTATACGACTAATCGAACCCGACCAGCCCGAGGAGGCGACCCGGCACTCCGACCAGCAACCGGCCACAAAGAAAACTACGAGGCCGACGCGGTAACACTCATACGTCACATCGCAGGACGTGACCACCTTGATCCGCCGACGTATCCGCCAGACTCCTGCGCAGGTGTCGGTACGTGCGCATCCACTGGCGTCATCGTAGGGCTCGCGCGATGGAAGCACCGGTCGACGCATGGTCCACCGCCCAGAACCCCCTTAGCCAAGCTCCTCGATGTTGTGGGCCTGGCTTACAAGACCAATCAGGGTTCTGGCAGGAGCAGCTCCACTGATCCACGGAGGGTCGCTGGACCTTGTCGGCTGTCACCCATGAGTAGGAGATTGCCGACCTCGTCGACTGCGACATTGACCGCTTCGAAGAATGGAGGAAGATCGGGTATTCGTTCGAGGTCCAGTAGTTCGGTCCGCCCGGACTCTGAGACGTAGTACACGAGACCATACCTCCCGGCCTCGTCGGTGACGACGACGACGTGGCCGCCTCCAACGCCGACACTGTCCGAGATGATGAGCGGCGAGTGATTGTTGAGTTTGACTGTCTGCGCCACTCTCTCGAAGTCATCAGTCAACCACACCTTCGGTCCGCCGTAGGTGTGACCGGCTACAGCAAGCTGGTCGCCGTTGACGCTGCATGAGGTCGCGTTATCCATGGCAGGGAATTTCTCCTGAGGGACGACACTCCAGTTCCGCCCGTCGGTGCTGAACCAGACCCGACCCTCGTCGAACTGGTCTTTGCCGAGCGCCACGATGAGATCGCCGAGAACACAGACGTCTTCGAACCGCGTTGCTCCCGCCACCATGTACCGTCCCTCGAGAGTTGTCCACTCGCGGCCATCTTCAGACGAGGCCAGAATCGCCGCACCGTCGTCCCTCGCCTCGCCTGCTGCGACAATGATTTCGCCGTTCGAGACCGCCGCGCCGACGACCATCGCCCCGAGGCCGTCGTCTGGCAGAGCGTCGAACGATTCGTCACCTGTTCCGCGAAAGACCCGCGTTTCTGTACCGACCTCACCACTGTCCGATAACCATCCGAACGCGTGGAGATAGTCCTGGTGCGACAGTGGCTCGCTGAGATATGGGGAACCACGCTCCACCTCCAACTCCGACCAACCGGCCTCGTTCAGAATCAAGGCAGCACCGGACGACACCGGCAGCGGTCCTTCGGTCCATTCGTTGACGGAGCCGACCCCCAAGGTCCCGTCTGGCGTTGGGGTCGCAGCTACAACAGTGAGAGCGGGCGAACCCAGTGGGAACGGACCGGTCGCGATCCCACTGCTCAACTCGTCCGCCCAAACGACCAAGGGTGCTTGGGGAGATGTCGAGACATACAGCACCACCGATCCCCGTGCTGCCAATCGCCAATCGGCGGGATCGATCAATGGATCGTCCATCCAGAAGAAGAAGTCCCATTCCGTGAGGTTGTCGGAGAATCCGATGTAGGTTCCGTCGATCCGGCTGGCGACGGCTAGCCACGTTCCATCGTCAGTGGCGATGAGATCGTTGAACGAGCCAGAAGACATGTCGAAATCGACGGCACTCGCCTCGATCCGGTCCCACGTTTCGCCCTCATCGTCGGACCGCAGCAAGGCCATCGATCCGTCGAACGCGCTGCCGGCCAGTACGAGTTCGTTGCCTGCTCTGGCGAGCACGTTGGGATTGGTCCGTTCGATTCCGACGACCGTCCGATTGTCGTCTGCGTGGTCTCTGGAGATTTCTGCCACGGACGGCCGAGACCAGTCGATGCGAATGCCGTTGAACAGGGACACGATTGAATTGTCCATGACCTCCACCTGCCAACGCATCGGAAGCTCGACCCGGTCAACGATTCCGTGATCTAGCTCCTCGGACCGTTCCCAGGTAACGCCATCAGTCGTGATGTGGGAATAGGGGAGCCAGCCGTCCGCAGTTTCGCGATGGGCAAGCATG
>CALCCX010000282.1 GCA_937900165.1 uncultured Acidimicrobiia bacterium
TCCCCCAATTGTACGGCTGACGCCGCACGGGGGAGGAGATGTTGTGGCCCGCGTCGTCGCAGCTTTGAAGTTGTGCGCTCCCTGCCGCGTCGCAATTGTCTGTAGCTGTAGCTGTAGCTGTAGCTGTGGCTGTGGCTGTGGCTAGACGGGCCCCGACTCCAGGCCCGCTTGGGGGCTCATTGAGATGGTGGCGGTTACGTCGGTGAGGTCGGCGGTCAGTTCGCACCAGCTCTCTTTGTGTTCCCACCGAATGCTGATTCTTCTGTCACCAGCAGCGCAGACCTTGGGGTGTGCAGAAGCAAAAGCTCTGTGATGTGACCGGATAGCCAGCAGGCGGCGTTGCCGCTGGGTGACCTCGGATGCGATGGAGCGTCGAACTTCGGTCAGGGAATAGTTGGTGCGGTTGATCGACCGTCCCTCGCCCGAGGCATCTACGGCCGCGTTGTCGTTGGGTCCGCCCAGCAGACCCTGGTAGTAGACCTGGGGCCGACCGGGGCTGAACAGTTGAATGGCGCGGGCCAGCACGAGCCCGTCCTCGCTGCCTGCTGCGTCCAAGTAGCTGATGTTCACCTGATGAGCGTCGAAGTCGATGCCGCGTTCTCGAGCTCCGAGGATGCGGTTGAGGTTGGCGCCTCGCTCGATGAGGAGTTCTGTGAGGGCGACCAGGTCATCACGCCGAATCACGCCGACGAGGTCGGGTTGGATGGGTATGCCGTCGTGGGTGTCGAGCGTTGTGACCACGGTGGCCGGCAGTGTTGACAGGTGCTCGATCAGAAAGTCCGGTTGCCCGGTTCGCAGGGCCTCGAGCACAAGGCCAGGGAGAACGAAGTCGTAGCGTGAGTATCCGTGTTGGTCCAAGGCCCGGATCTTGTCCGAACTCGCGTGAACCTCTGGTAGCACGCGGAGGCCGTGCCTATCGGCAATCTCGGCAAGCGTGGCGAGGATTTGCCAAATCTCGGGCTCGACCATGAACGAAGAGGTACCGGGGCGCTTTGAGAGATAGCCGACCGCGTCAAGTCGGATCTCGCGGGTACCGGCGGATGCGAGGCTGGAGAACCATGAGTCGTATTTGTCCAGGGTGATTGGGGACCGCCAGTCGAGATCGATCTGCTCGCTCGTGTTGTTGCTCGATCCAAAGGTCGCCCAAACGACTTCCTTCTTGCCGGTTTCGACGATCTCGACGTCGAGGAAGGGATTGCCGGGTTTGCGCAGGAAGATCGCATCGAGGTCGCCTTCCGGGATGTCGCCGCTGTGCCACAACTTGTCTGGCCGCATGAACATGTCGGCTTGTTCTGAGGCGCGACCGCGCAATACGAAATCGCGAAACTCCGCTGATTGGGCGGAAAGGTGATTGACCATTACGTCGAGCGTCAATGGCGCAAGCGAGGCCAGGTCCTCCAGGTCCTGCCAGGTGCCGAAAGTAGGTTCGATCCGGTCATAGCGGATCGGAGAAAAGCCCCGGTCGGCCGAGGACGGAAAAGGTGGGAGAAGGTGAGTGCCCCCGGTAAACCAGCCGCCCATGTCCGAGCTGAGGAGCTCGTTGAGTCCGCCGATCGTTCCGCCAAGTGAATCGGGATAGGTAATCAGTTGGGGGCGTCTGTCGAATTCTTGCACCTACCTAAGTAAGCGCTTCCAACGCTGAAGGTCAAGGCGGGTCATGCAATCGCTTGCATCGCGTCGCGTCAGGCTAAACTTCCTGCCTGGAGGGGTCCAGACGTGACTGTCAATAAGCGGAACAACATCGACGATGTGGCCAGAGAGGCTCGAGTCTCGACCGCCACTGTGAGTCGAGCACTGCGCGGCCTACCCAACGTTGCCCCCTCCACTCGAGAACGGGTGCGCCAAGCGGCTCGCCTACTCGAATATCGGGCTGACCCGACCGCTTCGAGCCTTGCGAGTGGCCGCACGATGGTCGTCGCGATGATCGTGCCGATCCTCGATGGTTGGTATTTCGCGACTGTCATGGCCGGTGTCGAGGGCGTGCTCACCGATCAAGGCTACGAGCTGTTGGTCTTTGTAGCCGGTGACGATGAGGCTCGGCGGCGACTGATCGGGAGTTCGAGGCTGAGGGGCGCAGACGGAATGATTCTCGTCGATGTGGCTCTCAGTGAGCCTGACGCTGAGATCTTGCTTCAATTTGGCGGACCCATCGTGAGCGTCGGCATGGAGTTCGGCATGTTCACCAGCGTGGTCGTCGACGATGTCGAGATTGGTCGGACGGCTACCAGACATCTCGTCGATCTCGGCCATAGCGAAATCGCCATTCTGGGAGGTGCAGGCGACGACCCTCTCGGTTCGATGGTGCCCAATCGCCGTCGGGACGGCTACCTCCAGGTCCTTGAAGAGGCGGGCATCGCGGTGCGCTCAGAACTTGCGGTCGGAGGCAGCTTCTCGGTTAGAAGTGGATACGAGATGAAGATCGGAAGAGCGTCGGTTAGGGAAAGAGTGTAGATCTCGGTGGTCGCCGTATCCTTCAAAAAAAAA
>CALCCX010000283.1 GCA_937900165.1 uncultured Acidimicrobiia bacterium
GCACGAACTGCAAAGAGTCGAATGGCATCAGAGAACCCGGATGTCTGAGGGCGGGGCGCGTTCACTAGACGAATTCAATGGCGCCTCGCTCAACGATTGCGCCGGCTTCCGGGCTCGAACCCGAAGGGTTCGCCACGGCCGCCCCAGGCGGCGTCCCCTGCAACACATCGTGCCCGCAGCGTTGACGCATCTACGCCTTCGACACCACGCAGGTTCAACTATGCCGACTCCGAGATCGGCAGCAGGGCGGCAACTTTGGCGGTGAGGTCTTGGGCGGTGAACGGCTTGATCAGCCAGCCGTCTGCGCCGGCCCGCTTCGCCAAGAATTCATCTGCCGAGCGATCCAGTAGGAGCATGATTGGCGCCGACTGCAGTTCACCTGCCATTACGGCGTCGCGGAACATGCGCACGATGGCCATGCCGCCCATCGAGCCGATCTGCATATCTACGATCGTGATGTCCGGGTCGAATTCCAGGGCGGCGTCGAGAAGCTGGTGAGGATCTGCGAGTTCGCACAAGTCATTGGAGGGGCCTGCCAGGGCCGACCTGGTCTGATTCACCACCCAAAGAGTATCGGCAACAACAAGAATCTGCGTCATTGACAACAACAGTAGCTTCGCCAAGCACGGTCGCTCTCATGATTGACTGGAGCGACGGCTTGCGGTGGTGGGGCGAGTCCTAACATTGCCGGTATGCGTCGGATATTCTTAATGGCACTGTTGGCTGCGTTCGTCCTGATTCCGACGAGCGCCCTCGCCCAGGATGACGGCCCCGAGGTGGACATTGTGGTGATAAGCGGTGTCCTCGACCGGAGTGCCATCGATTTTGTGATCGGCCGCGTTGAAGCAGCGGGGGACAAGGGCAGTGAGGCAGTGATCATTCAGATCAACTCTCCCGCCACGGTGAGCGACTCCATCCTCGATCTCGTCACGGCGGTCCAACGGTCGTCCGTTCCGATCGTGGTGTGGGTTGGCCCGGATCCTGCGGTCGCTTACGGCGGGGCGGTGGCCGTCCTCAATGCAGCCGACGTGCGGGCAGGATCGCCTGGCGTTGAAATTGGCTACGCGGCAGAAATCCAGGCGGGTGGCCTTCGATTCATCGCCCCTGAGCCCATCGCCGACAAGACGGTCACTGTTGGGTCTGGCCCCGTTGGGGCCGCTGGGCTGCTCGATCTGGTCGCGCCTTCAATCAACAACCTGCTGGTCGACCTCGACGGCATGACCGTCGTGGTGAACGGAGGCGAGCGCGTGCTCGAAACAGTCGTCGATGGGCCCGATGGCCTGACGTCTGTGCGCACCATCTTCTGGGAACCTGGCATCGGGACGAGGATCCTCAGGTTGGCCGTCACACCTGAGGCCTTGTTCTTCTTTTTGGTGATGGGCCTCATGATTGCCGCCTTTGAGTTCTACGCGATCGGGCCGGGTCTCGCCGCGGTGGTGGCTTCGATGTCTCTGCTGGTCGCCTCATATGGCCTGGTGACGCTTCCGATCAGATGGTGGGCGATCGCTCTGATCCTGTTCGGTTTATGGCTCATGACGGTTGATTATCAGAGGGGAGGCGCAGGTCCAATTACCTGGCTGGCTGCGGTCATTTTGTTTGTTGGAGGGCTGTTCATCACCGATGCGGCACCCCAATTGGTCCCATCGTGGTGGGTTGTGATGGTGGTGGTCATCGCGGTTCTCCTGTGGTACATGTTCGCGATGACCACGGTCGCCAGGTCGCGATTTTCTACACCTACGATCGGTCGCGAGCACATGATCGGGCGGCACGGTACTGCGGTGACCGACTTCAGTCCGTTGGGTGAGGTCGAGGTCGACGGCGCCAGGTGGAGTGCCTCTGCGCATCGTGAGGCAGGGCTGAACGCCGGTTCGCCGGTTGAGATTGTCGGCGTAGATGGAAGGTTCCTGGAAGTAGAACCGGTGGAAGCCGAATAGCGTCAGTGACAAACCGCGTAGAGCGCGAAAAAGACCCGTCAAAATTCCATAATCTTCCTTGCGAATCGAAATCATCTTCCATTAGCTTGCTCTCACTCCGTGGCGGAGTGAGGGAGGCAATGAGTGGCCATAAATGACGAGTGGCAGGCGCGCGGATTATGTAGGGGGAATCATTCGCACCTGTTTTTTCCACCCAGCACGTTTGAGCGGAAGGATGAGCGTGAGCGCCGTGAGCTGAGGGCGAGAGCCATCTGCCGGGTCTGCCCTGTGCAGCACGACTGTTTGGAGTATGCGATGCGGATTCGTGAGCCTTATGGAATCTGGGGTGGCTGTACGGAGACGGAGCGGCGTGAGTTGACCACCGTTTCCTGATACAGGTCCGTTGACCAGCAATGAAGAATCCGGTGCAACGCACCGGATTCTTCACTTCTGGCCATCCGCTGTCCGCTGTCCGCTGTCCGCTGTCCGCTGTCCGCTGTCCGCTGTCCGCTGTCCGCTGTCCGCTGTCCGCGATCCGCGATCCGCGATCCGTCTTTTTGACGGTGCGCTCAGGTCGCCCTGCAATCAATTCGGGCAACATGCCGCGACGGATAGCGGATGCCGGATAGCCAATAGCGGAATGCCGCCATTCGTCGCCTGTCAAGGCAAGGTGCGGTGATCGCCTTTTCGTTGGGTGATGCGCTCGGCGTCCAGCCACTCGAGGAGGGGCACTGCATACTTGCGGGATATCTGGAAATGGTCCCGGAAATCGGCGACGGTGAAGTCATCAGGGAGATCAGCCAAGCCGGCGGTCAACCCCTCGAGCTGGGCAGGCAGATAGACGAGGTCGGGTGACACCCGCACCAGCCGATTGTCGCGTATCAGGAAATGCAACAATTCGTCTTCGAGTTCGAGGTCCTTCAACCTTGGGACCTTCAACCCGACAGTGGTCAGAGTCTGTTTCGCCTCACGCCAGGCCGCCTCTTGCCCGGGATCAGGACAGGGTTCGAAATCAGGTGCGGTGACGGTAGACCCGTGCTCGACGAGACCGGCCCGGTCCAGTACCCGGGCCATGGTCACCCGATCGGCGCCTAGAGCGCTCGCCAGCGTGGCAGTCGGCATGCCAGGCCTGAGCGGGTGGTCTGCATGGAATGCCTCAACCAGGGCGTTCGCCCTGGCGGTCATCGATCCGGACGATGTGGATGACATGGCTGTGTCTCCAGCGATCGTGCCGCTCGTAGGCTTGCCACCACCGCTGTGGGCTGAGAGAACTGCCAGCGCTTCGACGCCCCTGGCGTCTAGAAGTGCGCTCGCCCGATCATCGGCCGACCCCTTCAACGCCAATCTGAGCGCGGGGGCGGCTGCTGTCGATTGATTGGATCGCCGTGGCGCGATTGGCTCGATCACTCTCCCGCCGGCGACGATTGATCGTCGGCCGACCTCACGTAGAACGAATCGGTCTCCCATCTTCACCGGAATTGGTTGGTCGACGCTCAGAGTGGCCAACGTCCATTCGTCGTCCATGTCCTCGATGGTCCGCAGACGGGCAGGCCACGCCCCGCTGCCGAGGTGCACGTGATAGGCGCCCCGATTGGTGAGCGGCTCGTCGAGATATCTGGCGGCTCGCATGGTCACCAGCATGCGGCTGCTAGGAGCCCAGTCGCCCGGGCGACCCAACATGGCGCCTCTCTCGATCGCCTGGCGATCTGCTCCAACCAGGTTGGCTGCGACCCGCGCTCCCGGTCCAACGTCTGCGTGGGACTGCTCGTGACTCTGGAGGGCGCGGACCCTCGTGTCGACGGGTCCTGGCCAGATCTGCATTTGATCACCGACCGTGAGCCCCCCACCGGTCAGCGTCCCGGTGACGACGGTCCCCGCGCCCGAGATTGTGAAGGCCCGATCGATCCACATGCGGGGACGGTCCACATCCTCCACGGAAACAGAGCCCGCTGCTGCAGCCAGAGCCGTTTGGAGGTCTTCGATCCCTTCGCCCTCAACAGCCGACACCGGCACGATGGGGGCGTTTTCGAACACCGTCGCCTCGAGCCGCTCTGAGACCTCCAACATCGCGAGCTCCCTCAGGTCGTCTTCGACCCGATCGACCTTGGTCAGCGCAACGACACCATGCTCGACTCCGAGAAGGTCGAGGACCGCCAGGTGTTCCTCAGATTGGGGCATCCACCCTTCGTCAGCGGCCACGACGAACAGGGCGACGTCGAACCCATCGGTTCCGGCCAGCATGTTCTTGATGAAACGTTCGTGCCCAGGAACATCGACGAAGGAAACCTCCAATCCACCTGGGAGGGTGGTCCACGCGAATCCCAGATCGATGGTGAGACCCCGGGTCTTTTCCTCCTCCCACCGATCGGGATCTCGACCGGTGAGGCGCTTAACGAGAGTCGATTTGCCATGGTCCACGTGACCGGCAGTACCTATGACAGGCATAGAGTTCGCAGTACCGCCGCAATGTGGTGATCGTCTGATGGATCTACCGTTCTCAGGTCCAGGAGCAGCTCGCCCGCATCACGCCTGGCGACAATGGCAGGTCTGGCTTGCAGAAGGCCCTGCCACAGTTCGTCGGCGGGGCGTTTTGTGACCGCCAGAACGGGCGAGGGCATCGTCATTCCCGGTACCGAGCCCGCTCCGGCCAAAGCGTCAGACGCACGGATCAATGGATCCACTCCAGCACCCTCGGCGACCTTGACCAAACGGTCTCGCAACTCTTGGTCGCTCCGACTCACCATCGCCCAGAATGGAATCTCGGCGCCTGCACCGTTCAAGTACATTTCGAACGTGATGGTGAGCGCTGCAAGGGTCGCTCCGTCTATCCGTTGGGCCCTGGCGATGGGGCTCTTGCGTAGCTTCTCGATCAACTCGGCCGATCCGGCCAGGATGCCTGCCTGGGGACCACCGAGAAGTTTGTCGCCTGAAAAGGTCACGAGATCTGTTCCTGCTTCCAAAGTCTGGCGGACGCCAGGCTCTCCAACCGCCCAAGCAGGCGTTCCATGGGCCAACCACGGCGCCGTCTCATCCAGCAATCCGCTACCGACGTCGTACACGAACGGTACCTCCTTGCTGGCCGCCGTGGCCGCCAGCTCGGCTACCGGGGTGTCTTCGGCGAACCCCATGACTCTGTAGTTCGATGGGTGGACCTTGAGCAACAGGGCTGTTGTGGCGTCCAATGCCGCCTCGTAGTCGCCGATTCGAGTGCGGTTGGTCGTCCCAACTTCGATCAAGCTCGTACCTGACGCTGCCATGAGGTCTGGAAGGCGATATGAGCCCCCGATCTCGATGAGTTCGCCTCTAGAGACCGGCACCGACCCGCCTTTGGCCAAGCCTGCCAGGGTCAAGAAGAGGGCACCAGCGTTGTTGTTGACCACGAAGGCGGCTTCGGCTCCTGTCGCCTCAGTGATCAATCGATGTAGGTAGTCGCCCCTCTTGCCCCTCTCGCCCGAACCGAGGTCGAATTCGATGTTGGAGTAGCCGATGCCGGCCTGTACCGCGCCAGCAGCCGCATCAGGATGGATAGGAGCTCGCCCGAGATTGGTGTGCAGGAGGACACCGGCGGCGTTGATCGTTCGCTGTATTCGCATTTCGGTGAGTCGATTGATTTCGCGTTGCGCAAGAGAGGAGGGGTCGGCCTCATTGCCGGCGCGCAAACCGACACGGGCTGTGTCCACCGCTTGCCTGGCGATCTCGACGACAATCGCCCGAGGTAGCGCGCCAACTCGGAGCTTCGCGACCAGAGAGTCGATCGACGGCAAATTGCGTAGGTCCGTCATCCGACAGAGGCTACCCAACTCGTAGGTATCCCGACCAAACCTAGATCCACCGCACGGATTGGCTCCTCGCCCGCCTCGCCAGTCACGGTAAGGATTTCTCAGGCCCGGCCCCTCTCACAGACGGTGAAAACCGGAACAACCCCGAATCTAGATCGGAAGAGCACACGTCTGAACTCCAGTCACACTGATATATCTCGTATGCCGTCTTCTGCTTGAAAAAAAAAAAAAAAACCACCTTCTGACACCCATACCCCATACTCTCCATATTCTCTCGCTTTCTGACACATCACACAC
>CALCCX010000284.1 GCA_937900165.1 uncultured Acidimicrobiia bacterium
TTATTGGTCTTTCTGTAATATTGAGGATATAGTGGTTAGTCCTGTTTTTTTTTTATTTTGTTGTTTTTTTTTTTGTTTTTTGTTTTGTTGTTTTTTTTTTTTTTTTTCAAGCAGAAGACGGCATACGAGATATATCAGTGTGACTGGAGTTCAGACGTGTGCTCTTCCGATCTGGATACCTTCGCTGAGTACTGTCGAGCCTCCCAGGGTGTGATGTTCGGCGACAGGGATGTCGAGTCCACTTTCTCCCAGGAGCATGGCGACCCGGTCCGCGGCAGGTACCCCATCCATGGCGACGATCACATCGAAGCCTCGGCCTCTCAGGTGACCAAGCCCAGCAGCGACGGACTCAGCATCGCCTGGTACCGCGTCCAGACCGATGACTTCAATCGTCTGGTCAGTCGGACCGGTCGGCAGGGGCGGAGCCTCAATCAGTCGCCCTGGCTCCGCCGGGGTCTCGAGATCCAGAAAGAGGGCGGGATGGGAACCGACATCTGGGCCTCGATCTCCCCATGTGCCGGCCAGGGCATCTGCCAAATCGGCTTCTTCCTTGGCAAGGTCGCCGGCCCGATCCTTCACCCGAGCCGGATCAAGGACGATCATCGATGCGCCTGCGGGAAGTTCGTGCACCAAGGTTCGATCGTCTGCGAGCCACGGCATCCACGATTCGACCCCGGGAAAATGAAGCCCTTCTGCTATTCGATCCCACGTGGCCGCGGCCCAAGGCTCTCGGCCTGCCAGCTCTCTGGCCAATGCGCGCTCGTCGGGGCCTGGGCGAAATTCTTTGGCGGGGTAGGCGACGAGGGCCGGTGCTTTGTCAACTGAACGTTGATCTCCCACCGTGAAGACGCGCACGTCTTCGACGCTGTCCCCCCAAAAATCGAGCCTGACAGCTTCGTCTGCCTGGGCTGGGAACACGTCGATGATCCCTCCCCTTATCGCGAACTCTCCCCTGGCCTCGACGCGGTCCGTGCGGGAGTATCCGATCGAATCGAGCTTGCGAACCAGTCGATCAAACCCGACCTCATCGCCCTCCTTGGCCACTATCGGATCTGGGCTGGAGGGCGACAGACGTTGGATGATGGAACGAACCGACCCAACGATGACCGAACCGGGTTCGCCTTGTCGGAGACGGTGGCGAGCCTTCGCCCTGAGCGCCATGGTTCCAGCGTTTGGGGACACGTGCTCGAATGGAAGAGTTTCCCAAGCAGGGAGGAAGGTGACATCGTCGATGAATAGAGCGATGTCCTCGACCAACTGTTCGGCCAAACGTTCACCAGGGGCGACAACCAGGATGGACCCGCCGGCGCGTAAGGCCAACCCGCCGATCGTGATCGCCCTGGCCGGCCCAGGTATGACAAGTCGACCCGGATCTTTGGGCAGGAGATCGGCCGACCAGCGGTCGAGTAGCGAAGCGAGGGGGGCAGTCACGTTTGGCCGATGTTACCGGCGCCATCGGGTCGCCAAATGCGAACCGCGGTGCCATGGGGAATTTCAGGTTGGCTGGTCGTCGACACTCTTTACGACTCTTCGGAACTGTCTGACGTACTCCAAGCCGGAGACCAAAGTGATGATCGCTGCGCTCCACATCACCCATTCGTCCAGATACCAAGGTCCCCAGGTTTCGGGTAAACGCATCATCGCCAGGAAGACAGCCGTGAACTGGATCACTGCCTTCGCCTTTCCGAGAACGGATGGCTCGACTCTGGCACCGCCCAGCGCAGTAATCCCCCGCAGGGCCATGACCACGAACTCTCGGGCCATGATGATGAACGTCACCCAGACCGAAGCCCGTCCAACCGAGATCAGTGATATGAGCACACCTGTGACCAGAAGCTTGTCCGCCGTCGTATCGAGAAATGCGCCGACAATGGTCGTGATGCCCCAACGCCTGGCCAGATAGCCGTCGAAAAAGTCGGTGACGGCAGCCAATACGAAGAGGGAGGCAGCAATGCCGAAGCCGTAGCGCATGTCGGTGTTGCCGGCTGCGATTATGAAAGTCATGATCACCGGAACGAGCAAGATCCGGAGAGTGGCCAAAGCATCTGGTATGGAAATCAGCCGTCTCCTATCTCAACTGTCGCCGAGACTAACCACGTTGATGCCTCGGCTACGCTCAACACCGTGGCCAACCCCTCAACACACTCCTGGACACGCTCCGAATCGCTCCGCCGGCTCGCTGAAATAGAACGTTTCGACGTTCTGGTCGTCGGCGGCGGAGTCCTCGGCGCTGCTTCCGCTCATGACGCCGCATCTCGTGGGATGACAGTGGCGCTGGTGGAACAAAATGACTTCGCCGCCGAGACCTCGAGCCGTTCGACCAAACTGATCCACGGCGGCATCCGATACCTCCCTCACTTCGAGTTCGGCCTGGTCAGAGAGGGTCTTCTCGAACAAAAAGTATTGGGAGTCATTGCCGACTACCTCTACTCGCCGCTTGATTTCGTATTGCCCATCTATCGGGACCGAGGGATGGCCGACTTGCCTTGGTGGGCCTCCAACCGCCGCCTGCTCCCTCTCACCCTTCGTATGGGACTGACCTTGTACGACACTCTGGGGAGTCGGCAAACCGACCGACATCGCAAGCTCGACAAGGAAGAGCTCGAGGAATTGGTGCCCACGCTGCGCGCCGATCAGCTTCGGAGCGGGTTTCTCTACACCGACGCTCAGACCGACGATGCCCGCCTGACCGTCGCGCTTCTCAAAACGGCCGTCAGAAAACATGGGGCTGTGGCTGTAAACGGCGTGCGAGCCGATGCGGTCGATAGGGTTGGGGACGGGTTCTCGGTAACCCTCAAGGACGTCCGCGGCAACGAGGAATTCCCAATTCACGCGCGCTCCATCGTCTCGGCCACCTGGGCATTCAGGCCGCCCTCGGTCGAGGGGGGTTCCAAACCGGTCAGCATGGTGCTGTCCAAGGGCGTGCATCTACTTTTTGATCCGGCGCCGCTCGGAGTTGGTGACCGGGCTGTCGTGCTCCCAGAAACCGAGGATGGCCGAGTGATGTTCATAGTCCCATGGCGGGGTATGGCATTGCTGGGCACCACCGATACTCCATACGATGGCCCACCAGGAGACGCGGTCGCAGAGGACGAGGACATCGACTATTTGCTCCGGCATCTGCACTCCTATCTCGACGTGCCAGACGTTGAACCGTATGCCGCCTTCGCAGGCGTGCGTGCCCTCGTGGACGATGGGGAATCGACCGCCAAGGCCTCACGCAGCCACCAGATCGTTGATCTGGCTCCCGGGTATGTGCAGGTGATTGGGGGCAAGCTGACGGCCCATCGCCCAATCGCGGCGGACGCCATTGACCGCATCGCTCAATATCTGGGTATCGACCGCCCTTCGACCACGGCCGGTGAGCTACTCGTCGGTGCGGGGCTCGAAGGGCCTGTCCAAGAGAAATTGTCGGCCGATTTGGCTCCCCTTGGATTCGGACAGGAGTACGCCTGCGAGCTCCTCAGGCGCTACGGCACCGAGGCTTCAACGGTCGTTGCGCTGCTCACCGAAAACCCCGACCTGCGCGAGACCATCGGCCGTGGGCTGTTCACTCTTGCAGAGGTCCTGGCCGCCACCCGTTTCGAGGCCGCAGATTCCCTGGCTGACGTAGCCCTGCGGAGAACCCATCTGTCCTGGGTGACGAGAGACCATGGCCGGGCCGCTGCAGACAAAGTCGCGAAAGTCATGGCAATCGAACTCGGCTGGTCCCCTTCTGAGACCAACCAACGCCTCTCGGAATTCGAGGCAGTGCTTGCCTCCGAACGTCTCTGAGCTGACGAAAGAAGAATCGAATGAATCTGAGCCAGGAAGAAGCGAGAGTCCTGGGGTGCCTCGTCGAGAAGGAAATGACGACGCCAGACACCTACCCGCTGACCCTCAACGCCCTGTTGACAGCCTGCAATCAATCCTCCAACCGCTATCCGATCGTCGCATACGACGAGGAGACCGTGCACACGGCAATCCAGGGGTTGCGTGCCAAGCAGCTCGCCCGCTCAGTCAAAGCCGTCAAGAGTCGCTCGCTGAAGCACCGGCATGACTTGGACGTCACGCTTCGACTTGGCGATGACGAAAGAGCCGTGTTGTCCATCATGTTGCTGCGAGGGCCCCAGACCGTCGGCGAGCTCCGCATGAGGACCGAGCGTTACCACGAGTTCGAAAGCCTCGTGGCAGTCGAATCCGCATTGGGCCGTCTTGCTGCGGAGACCCCGGCCCTGGTCGAACACCTTGAACGCCAACCGGGTCAGAAGGAGGCACGCTGGACCCAACTCCTCAGCCAGTCTGAACTCCAGCCCTCAGCGGGCAGTTCGTCGCCGAGAGTATCCGGTCCACGGATCGCAGATCTGGCCACCATCGTCGATGACCTGACTGCAAGGGTGGAGCGTCTAGAACAAGAACTTGGTCTCAGGTCCTGACTTCCGAAGAGACGAATCTCGGCTCAATCAACCCAGTTGAGGGTCCGTTCCACCGCCTTGTCCCAACTCGTCAGGAGCGCCGCCCGCCTGTCCGTTTCCATGTTCGGAGTCCAGCGCCGGTCTTCGCCCCAATTGGCCGCAACGGAATCCAACCCATCCCAGAAGCCTTCGGCCAATCCCGCCGCGTACGCAGCGCCAAGGGCAGTGGTCTCATTGACTTTCGGACGAACCACCGGAACGTCCAATAGGTCCGACTGAAATTGCATGAGTAGATCGTTGACAACCATGCCACCGTCGACCTTAAGAGTCGTCAACTCGACGCCGGAGTCCTTCCTCATCGCGTCGATGACCTCCCTGGTTTGGAAAGCTGTCGCCTCCAAAGAAGCTCTGGCGAGATGCGCCTTGGTCGCGAAACGGGTGAGGCCGGCGATTACTCCTCTCGCGTCTGAGCGCCAATGGGGAGCGAAGAGCCCGCTGAATGCGGGGACTATGTATACGTCCCCATTGTCCTGCACCGAGGCAGCCATTGCCTCGATCTGCGAGGCGTCTTCGAACAACCCCAAGTTGTCCCGCAGCCACTGCACGAGAGCGCCGGCGATTGCGATCGACCCCTCCAACGCGTATACCGGCGGCTGGCCATCGATCTGGTAGCCAACTGTCGTCAGAAGCCCGCTGGTTGACGGAATTTTCTCGGTGCCTGTGTTCATGAGCAGGAAACAGCCGGTCCCATAGGTATTCTTGGCCTCACCGACCCCGAAACATGCCTGACCGAAAAGAGCCGCTTGCTGATCGCCCAGGACCCCTGATATGGCCACTCCAGCGAGAGGCCCGGTTCCGATCCCTACCCGGCCAACACTCGGAATTATCTCGGGCAGCATCGCTTCAGGAATACGCATGGCCTCGGCCAGTCCAGTGTCCCAGGCCAGGGTGTCCAGATCCATCAGCAGGGTTCGAGAGGCATTGGTCACGTCTGTAACGTGGCGGCCCTTGACCGGGCCGCCGGTCAGGTTCCACAAGATCCACGAATCAATCGTCCCGAACATCAAATCGCCGGCGTTCGCCAGGAACTCAACACCTCCAACGTTGTCAAGAATCCATGTCACCTTGGGGCCGGCGAAGTAGGTGGCCAGCGGTAGACCCGTTGTGGCCCGGAATCGATCTATCCCAACTTCGCCGCCAAGGTCGCTCACAATCTGGTCGGTCCTCGTGTCTTGCCAGACAATGGCGTTGGTTACCGGCTCACCGGTCACCCGATTCCACACAATCGTGGTCTCTCGCTGGTTGGTCAGGCCAACGGTGGCAAGGTCGGCAGCCGTGATTCCGGCGTCGGCCAGGCCGGCGACGATCACCGCCTTGGTCGTCTCCCAGATCTCTACCGGATCGTGCTCCACCCACCCTGGTTTCGGGAAGATCTGGCGGTGTTCTTGCTGGGCAGACCCGACAACTCGACCCGCGACATCAAACACCATGAAGCGGCTGCTGGTCGTCCCCTGGTCAATCGCTCCAACAAACTTACTCACACCCCAGCCCTCCTCACGGTTGCCCGCCTAACCCTACGAGCAACCACCTCAACCCGCCACGTCAACACCGTTCCTTAGGCTCGGCTACGGATATATCCACATTGCTGCCGAAAGTTCATCGACTGCGTTGGCAATGAGGGAACTTTCGGCTCTAGTGCGCATATATGCGCACTAGAGCCTAAGGAACGCCAAAAGTCACCCAGGCGGGGGACGCTGGGCGGCTTGTTGGATTGCGGCATCTGGGTTGGTGATCCAGGCCTCGGCGGCATCCGCTGCGTCTTGGACCAGGAGGTCGATTTCTGCGCGTTCGGCGATCGAAAACCGTCGCAACACGAACGCCGCCGGGTCCATGCGCCCAGGAGGCCGACCAACGCCCATCTTGAGGCGCCAGAAGTCCCGTGTACCCAGGCTTCGAATCAGGGACTTGGCGCCATTGTTGCCTCCAGAGCCTCGCCCGAACTGGAGGCGAAGTTTTGCGAACGCCAGGTCGATGTCGTCGTGGAGAACCAGAAGATCGCTTGGGTCGACCTTGTGGTAGTCGATCAACGCCTTGGTCGGGTTACCTGAGACATTCATCGCAGAGCGGAGTAGTCCAATCACGACCTTGTGTTCGCCAAATCGGTGGCTGGCCAGATCCGCCCTGACCCGCATCGGTCCACGCTTGAGCTTCAACTCCCAGCGATCGGCCAGAACCTCGATGACCTCGGCACCAATGTTGTGCCGAGTGCCCAGGTATTCGGCCTGTGGGTTGCGCAGGCCGATGATCACCTTCACGGGCTACTCGTCTTCGGCATCTGCTCCGTCTGTGGGTTCGCCCTCACCATCAGCGTCCTCATCCTCGCCTTCAACCTCTTCGCCATCCACCTCGGTTTCGTCGGCGAGGACTGCGGCGGGAACTGCGACCGTCGCGACAGTGGAATCCGATTCATCGAGATATTCGACGCCGTCTATCTCCGGAAGATCCTCGACGGTAACCGAGTCTCCGATCTCGAGATCCGCGATGTCGATTTCGATGGAAGAGGGGATGTCGGTGACGACTGCCCTGACATTCACGGATGTCATCACCGTGTGGATGATGCCACCCTCGTCGCGCACACCGACGGGCTCGCCAAGGAAGTCCAGACTCACGACCGCGTCCACCGTGTCGGTCAGGGTGATCTTGATGAAATCCAGGTGAATGATATCGCCTCTGGTCGGATGGCGTTGAAGCTCGCGGGCGAAGGCAGTCGAGCTGTTCCCGTCCACTTCGATGGTGAGAACCACGTTCAGTCCAGCCTCGGTGCTCAAGGCTCGGCTCAGGTCGCGGGCGTTGACCGCCAGCGAGAGCGGGTCTGCCTGCTTTCCGTAGAGCACGCCTGGAACCATGCCATCGCGACGCAGGCGCCGCGATGAACGTGTCCCAATCACTCGCCCGGTTTCGGCACGCAACGTTGTTTCAGACATGGTGGTGACTCCTTGAAAACGAGGTGTGACCCAGGGACTCCAATTATTGCAACGTCAGCCAGAACATGCCAAAGGACGAACCGTCGCATTCGAGCGCGAGTCGCGGGATCAAGCGTCCGCAGATGCCTGCAGACCACCAGCGGCTCGGCCGAATCCGACCAGAGCGACCAGCGCTCCTATCCCCGTCAACCACACTCCGATTCCGATCGACACCTCCGAACCGACCAGGATTGCTGCGGCAAGCTTGGCTTGTATATCAACCAAGGCAATAAACATGACAACTGCAGCCAGAATGGCCGCGGCCGACCCGACCAATGGCGCCCACTGAACAAAGCGGTCCGTCCGAATCAGGGCCACCGCTGCAATAACTATCGTCATCCCTGCGATCAGCGCCACCTTGCCCTCCGTCTGTTCGATCCCTCGCGCCGATGCCAGGGCATCAGATCGCAGCACCCCGCTGGCTCCTACCTCTACGGTGATCCACGCGAGAAATGTTGCAGCCACAACCATCACACCCCCGAAGGCCCCGAATAGTTGGGACGCCTTCACACGAACCAGGAATCCCGATGGGCTCGGTAGCGAGCGATGAGCGCGTTGGTCGATGAGTCGTGGAGCGGCTCAGGGTCGGATGCCTCGGTCAGTTCAGGGATGATCGCCACCGCCAAGGCCTTGCCAAGCTCAACACCCCACTGGTCGAAAGAGTTGACGCCCCAGATGGTGCCCTGTGCAAAAACCTTGTGTTCGTAGAGAGCTACCAACGCTCCGAGAGTGAACGGAGTCAACGCTTCGGCGAGGATCATCGTCGTCGGCCGATTGCCCTCGAATGTCCGATGCGGCGCGAGGTCGTCCTCAACGCCGGCACCAGCGACTTCCTCTGGCGATTTGCCAAACGCGAGCGCTTCTGCCTGAGCAAACAGGTTGGCCATCAGGTAGTCGTGTTGCCCACCAATATCCACGTCGGGTTGCAGAAATCCGATCAGATCGGCGGGGATGATCGTGGTCCCCTGATGGATCAGTTGGTAGAAGGCGTGTTGTCCGTTGGTTCCCGGCTCGCCCCACACCACCGATCCCGTGTCGTATGGCACCCGGCTTCCGTCGAGTCTGACGGACTTGCCGTTGGACTCCATGTCTAGTTGCTGGAGGTAGGCAGGAAACCGATCCAGATACTGGCTGTAGGGCAATACTGCGTGAGTGGGATAGTCCAAGAAATTTCGATACCAGACACCGATCAGGCCGAGTAGCACCGGAAGGTTTTCCCCAAAAGGGGCAGAGCGGAAATGCTCGTCCATGGCCCTGAACAGATCGGAAGAGCGTCGTGTAGGGAAAGAGTGTAGATCTCGGTGGTCGCCGGATCATTAAAAAAAAAAAAGAGACATACAATGAGAGCGAA
>CALCCX010000285.1 GCA_937900165.1 uncultured Acidimicrobiia bacterium
TATATCAGTGTGACTGGAGTTCAGACGTGTGCTCTTCCGATCTCGGCCGTGGTCGAACACCTGCTCAACCCTGTGGGTCGCCAGGGCCAGGAGCCGGCCCCCTCCGTCGCCTACGAATCGCTCCGTATTGATGGCGTAGTCGCGCTCTCCCCCTTCTTCGTGGGCGGACGAGACGCGATGGATCATTGGCCAAGTCGGCCACGGGTTGTTGGGAGCACGATCATCCGGCGGCCTTGACATGATCTCGAACTGTCTCACAGATGCTGCCCCCTGCCGATGGGCTGTGCCGAGACAATCTGCGCCGGTGTCCCCTCCACCGATAATGATCACGTGTTTTCCGCCAGCGTCGATCGCTGGGGCGGGCAGTGTTGCCTCCTGAACCCGATTCGAACCTGACAGGTACTCCATCGCCTGGTGGATCCCTACCAGCTCAGCGCCGGGAATCGGCAGATCCCGTGGCAGAGCGGCACCACCGGCGAGTACAACGGCATCGAACTCGGAACGAATCTGGTCGGCTTCGACGTCCCCACCTACCTCGACGCTCAGCCTGAATTTCGTTCCTTCCGCTTCCATTTGGCCGATCCGCCGGTCCAGAATCCGCTTCTCCATCTTGAACTCGGGGATCCCGAACCGCATGAGACCGCCGGGCGCCTCGTCCCTTTCGAACACGACCACATCGTGGCCGGCCCTGGTCAGCTGTTGGGCAGCGGCCAGCCCGGCCGGTCCAGACCCGATCACCGCGACGCTCCGTCCGGAGGCCTTGGACGGAACCACTGGAACAACCCAGCCATTCGACCAAGCCAGATCGATGATCTCGAGCTCGACCTGTTTGATGGTCACGGGGTCCTCATTGATGCCAAGGACACACGCCCCCTCACACGGTGCAGGACACAGCCTTCCAGTGAATTCAGGGAAGTTATTGGTGGCGTGGAGACGATCGATGGCATCTCGCCAGTGACCTCGATAGACAAGATCGTTCCAGTCCGGAATGAGGTTTCCGAGCGGGCAACCCGAGTTACAAAACGGGACCCCGCAGTCCATACATCTGGACGCCTGGACCTCGAGAACGTCATGGTCGAAGTCCTCGTACACCTCTTTCCAGTCCAACAGCCTGAGCTCCACCGGACGGCGTGCCGGCAGTTCCCGTCGGTGATCGATGAAGCCTCTCGGGTCACCCATGGGCGGCATCCATGATCGCGTCCGTGGCAGGGATGCCCCGTTCTCGGGCCAGCCGGCCGGCGTTGATCACCCGCTTGTAGTCCTTGGGAATGACCTTGGTGAACTTGGCAATCTCCGAATCCCACGAATCCAGGAGGCGAGAGGCAACCTCAGAGCCAGTCTCTTGCCTGTGGGCCTCGACCCGATCACGCAGGAACGCGCGATCGTCCGCCTGCAATGGGTCGAGGTCGACCATCTCGAGGTTCACTTTTCCGGAAAAGGTCCCATCGGTGTCGTAGACATAGGCAATCCCGCCAGACATTCCGGCCGCGAAATTCCTACCCGTCGGACCGAGGATGACCACCCTTCCACCTGTCATGTATTCGCAGCCGTGGTCGCCCACGCCCTCAACGACCGCATTGGCCCCTGAGTTGCGAACACAGAACCGCTCGCCGACGACTCCCCTGAGGAACACCTCGCCTGAGGTGGCTCCGTAAAGAATCACGTTGCCTGCGATAACATTTTCTTCGGCGACTATTGGCGACGCAGCCGGAGGTTGAACGATGATCCTGCCCCCAGACAGACCCTTGCCCAGGTAGTCGTTCGCATCACCTGAGAGGCGCAAAGTAATACCGGAAGGGACGAACGCCCCGAAGCTCATGCCCGCAGAGCCCTCAAAGCTGACGTCGATGGTGTCGTCAGGCAACCCGCGACCGCCGTACCGCTTCGTCACCTCGTATCCAAGCAACGTGCCAACGGTTCGATTGACATTGCGGATCGGGAGCTCGAGTTTGACCGGGTCACCATCCTCAATGGCCCCTGCCGACAATTGGATCAGAGTCTGATCGAGGGCCTTGGCGAGCTCGTGGTCCTGCGTCGAGACATTGTGCCTCGGCTCTTCGTCGGCCAGATCGGGGACGTGGAAAATTGGGCCGAGATCGAGACCTTTTACCTTCCAGTGCCTAACTGCCTCATCGACTTCGAGCATCTCGGCGCGCCCAATGGCCTCCTGGAGGGTCCGGAACCCGAGCTCGGCCAACAACTCCCTCACCTCCTCGGCAATGAACTCCATGAAATTGACAACGTGCTCTGCCTTGCCCGTGTACTTTTTTCGCAACTCGGGATTCTGCGTGGCAATGCCGACCGGGCATGTGTCAAGGTGGCAGACCCGCATCATCACGCAGCCGGAAACAACCAGCGGCGCCGTTGCAAAGCCAAATTCATCCGCCCCAAGCAAGGCGGCGATCATCACGTCCCGTCCGGTCTTGAGCTGACCATCGGCCTGAACGACTATTCGACCGCGCAGTCCGTTGAGCAGCAACGTCTGCTGCGTCTCGGCAAGTCCGATCTCCCAAGGACCGCCGGCATGCTTGAGGGAACCAAGCGGCGACGCCCCGGTCCCTCCGTCGTAGCCCGAGATCAGCACAACGTCGGATTTCGCCTTGACCACTCCGGCAGCGACGGTGCCAACTCCCATCTGGGCGACCAACTTGACATGGATCCTGGCCATGGGGTTGGCATTCTTGAGGTCGTGGATGAGCTGTTTGATGTCTTCGATGGAGTAGATGTCGTGGTGGGGTGGGGGCGAAATGAGACCTACGCCTGGTGTCGAATGCCTCGTCTCGGCGATCCATGGATACACCTTGTTGCCAGGCAGCTGACCACCCTCGCCAGGTTTGGCACCTTGGGCCATCTTGATCTGAATGTCGTCGGCGTTCACCAGGTACTCAGATGTCACGCCGAATCGGCCAGACGCGACCTGCTTGATGGCGCTCCGTCGCATGTCACCGTTGTCGTCGGGAACAAAACGATCGGCATCCTCTCCGCCTTCGCCGGTATTGGATTTGGCACCCAGCCGGTTCATGGCGATCGCCAACGTCTCGTGAGCCTCTTTGGAGATGGAGCCGTATGACATAGCCCCGGTCGAAAACCGTTTTACAATTTCGGCGACCGGTTCGACCTCATCAATCGGGATCGCAGGACCGACCTTGAACTTGAACATTCCCCGTAGAGTCGCGAGCCTTTGCGACTGATCGTCTACCGCGGCGCTGTATTCCTTGAAGATGTCATAGCGGCCGCTCGTCGTCGCGTGTTGGAGCTTGAAAACCGTCTCAGGGTTGAACAGATGATGCTCCCCCTCCCTCCGCCACTGGTATTCGCCCCCGGCATCGAGGGTGCGATGGGCCCTCTCTTCAGGCTGGTCGCTGAAGGCGACCCGATGCCGAGACACGACTTCTTCCGCAAGAACGTCTAGGCCCACACCGCCAAGGCGACTGATGGTGCCGGTGAAGTAACGATCGACGACCTCGTCGCTGATACCGACCGCCTCGAATATCTGAGCGCCTATGTAGGACGAGATGGTGCTGATACCCATCTTGGACATCACCTTGAGAATTCCCTTGCCGGCCGCCGCTATGTAGTTGGCCTTGGCTTGGGCACCGCTGAGGGCCAGCCCATGGTCGCCGGCCTCCGCCATCGCCGCGACCGTCTCCAACGCCAAGTATGGATTCACCACTGCCGCGCCGTAGCCGAGCAGAAGGGCCAGATGGTGAATCTCGCGGGCCTCTCCTGTCTCAATGATCAGGCCGATCTGGCTGCGCTGTTTGGTACGGATCAGGTGATGGTGCAACCCGGCCGTGATCAGAAGCGCCGGGATCGGAGCCTCATCCGGTCCGCATGCTCGGTCGGACAGGACGATTCCCGACACACCCTCCAGGATCAACTGGTCGACGCTCGCGAAGACACGCCTGATCGCGGCCTGGAGACCTGGCCCCCCTTCGGCAACCGGGAACCGGCATGGCACGACCGCCGTAAAGCCTTCAACGGTGGCTACCTCGTCCATATGGAGAAGTTGTTCGAGTTGGTCATTGTCGATGATCGGAGTGTCTATTTCGATCATCGAACACGACCGCTCGGTCGGCTCGAACAAGTTCGATTCTGGGCCCAACATGGTTCGCAACGACGTGACCAATTCCTCCCGAATCGCGTCGAGGGGAGGATTGGTGACCTGGGCGAACAGTTGCATGAAGTAGTCGAACAGCAATTTGGGACGGTCAGACAAAGCAGCCAACGGCGTATCCGAACCCATCGATCCAAGCGGCTCTTTGGCATCCTTGGCCATCGGAGCAAGAAGAATTCTCAACTCTTCATGCGTATACCCGAACAAGATCTGACGCTGGACGAGCGGTCGCCGATCGTCGCCGCGGGCCGATCGGCGTTTGGCAACATCGTCGAGGTGCAATAGCTGGCGGTCCAGCCATTCCTGATGAGGGCGGGAGCCGGCCAACTCCGCCTTGATTTCTTCGTCCCTGACGATCCGACCCTTGGTTGTGTCGACGAGGAACATCTTCCCCGGCTGAAGCCGGCCCTTTTCCACAACGTTGGCAGCGGGGACATCCACCACCCCAACCTCAGAAGCCATGATGACGATGTCGTCATCGGTCACCCAGTAACGACTGGGGCGCAGCCCATTGCGGTCGAGCACCGCACCGATGAGTCTGCCGTCAGTGAACGCTATCGAGGCGGGTCCGTCCCACGGCTCCATCAGCGAAGCGCTGTACTGATAGAAGGCCCTGACCTCTGGTGCCATGTGCTCATGGTTTTCCCAAGGCTCGGGGATCATCATCAGAACGGCCTCAGGCAGCGAATATCCGCCCATGTACAACAGCTCCAGAGCCTCATCGAAACCGGCGGTGTCAGAGGCGCCGGGTGTGCAGATAGGGAAGATGCGAGACAGGTCGCCTGGGATGAGGTCGGTGGCGAGCAAGGTTTCACGGGCCCGCATGAAGTTGCGGTTGCCTTGGATCGTGTTGATCTCCCCGTTGTGGGCGATGTATCGGTACGGATGAGCGAGCGGCCACATCGGAAAGGTGTTCGTGGAGAATCTCGAGTGAGCCAAAACCATCGCGCTCTCGACCCGGTCATCATGCAGATCGGCGAAGAACTCAGCCAACTGGGGCGATGTCAGCATGCCCTTGTACACGAAGGTTCGGCCCGAAAGGCTCGGGAAGTAGACGCCGTCGTGCATCTCTGATGCACCCCCGATCGCCTCGTTCACCTCGTCGGGGCCGGCGACCAGATGAATCTCATGCTCGATCCTCTTGCGGATCACGTAGGCGAGCCGCTCGAGGGCCATTCCGCCGATCCCCTCACCCGCGATGAAGATCTGGCGGAAGGTCGGCATGGTCTCGAGTGCGGCGGCGCCCAACACCGATGGATCGACCGGAATGTCACGCCAACCAAGCACCGAGAGTCCCTCGTCCTCAACCAGTCGCTCGATCGCCTCTGCCCCGAGATCGGCCTGGACAGAATCGCGGGGCAGGAAGGCCATACCGGTCGCATAGTTGCCTTCAGGAGGAAGTTCGAACGGAACTACAGCCCGGAAAAATCGATCGGGAACCTGGAGCAGCAGACCAGCCCCATCCCCTGTCTTGGGATCGGCGCCTATCGCCCCCCTGTGTTCGAGATTGCAAACGGCCCCGATGCCCATCTGCACTATCCGGTGGCTCCGCCGTCCTTTGAGGTCTACGACAAAGTTGACCCCACACGAGTCGTGCTCGAACGAATTTCGATAAAGGCCAGACACCGGCGTTGTCCTTTCTCGTTGATCGCCCTCGTGGCCGGCTGACCAGGTTTTCACAACAATTTTCATGCGCATATGCGCATGAAAGTCCACCCAGGCAGGCCCTCGAGGCGAGATACGGAACGGCAATCATACCCGCTGGTCTGGCTCCATTCGCCAGAGTCACCCGCCCAAGTAGCGTATCGGGATGCCTGTGATCGTCGTTGGTGCCGACACTCCAAGAGGACCAGCGGTAGTCGATGCCCTCCTGGAGCGTGCCATCGAGGTCAGGGCCTTCATCACTGACCCCGATTCGTCTCCCCCGTTACGCAAGGCGGGAGCCAAGGTGGCCACCGGCGATATCTCGGACGGTTCCCACATCGAAGCTGCCGCAATGGGTTGTTTCTGCGCGGTCGTGCTGGCCGGCGCGGCCCTAGATCGGAAGAGCACACGTCTGAACTCCAGTCACACTGATATATCTCGTATGCCGTCTTCTGCTTGAAAAAAAAAAAACAAAAAGAAACTAAACAAATACCAAACGCACTCACCTATACCTCGTACTACTGCGCTCATCGAAAATCCAATGCCGTCAACC
>CALCCX010000286.1 GCA_937900165.1 uncultured Acidimicrobiia bacterium
TTTTTTAATGATACGTCGCCCACCGAGATCTACACTCTTTCCCTACACGACGCTCTTCCGATCTCCGCCACCCGCGTGGCCATTTCTCGGTGTTCGTCGTCGAAGTCGAGCTCTTGGTAGTGGTTGACGATCATGTCTGTGCATGACCCCGAAGGCAGCACGATGGGCCCTTGGGTGGCGTCGAGGACTTCGAGGGTGTGCTCTGCCATCGCCTTTGCCTCGTCGCGGGCGCCGGCGTTGAAGGCCGGCTGACCACAGCAGGTCTGGTCGTGTGGAAAGGCGACCGAGGCCCCGCTGCGCTCCAGCAACTCTACGGTGGCGACGCCGACTTCCGGGAAGAAGGCATCGACGAGGCAGGTGACTACGAGTTGAACGGTGGTCATCGGAGAAGCATCGGCCGGTTGGTTGGCGGTCCGTGAATCACCCTTGTCTCCCGTCGATCTCGATCGCCAGATCAAGATCTTTGGACGTCAGACCGCCCTCATCGTGAGTACTGAGTGCAACTGTGACCTTGTTCCAGCGGATGTCGATGTCAGGGTGGTGGGAGGCCTTTTCGGCAAGGATCGCGATGGACGTGAGAAATCCCATCGATTCGACGAAATCGGCGAATGTGAACGTCTTGGAGATCATCTTGGCTTTCAGCTCCCAGCCGGCGTTCGAGGCCAGGAAATTTTCGACTGCGTCCGATTCGAGCAATACCACGCTTTCAATGTAGTGCACAACCTCGCTGCGGTCGCGAATCTCACCCGTGGAGGGCCTTTCCACCCAGGTCGTCGGTACTGGTCGGGCCAGCCGGTACGCTCATGGCCATGGGACTTCGCAACGACCAGGGCATTGTCCTCAGGGGCTACAGCTTCGGCGAAGCCGACCGGATTGTGGTCGTGCTCAGTCCAAATCACGGCAAGGTCCGTACAGTCGCCAAAGGGGTGAGAAAGACCAAGAGTCGTTTCGGTGGACGTCTAGAGGCGTTTACCCACGTGGATCTCGTCCTCTACGAGGGTCGCAATCTCGATACGATCACCCAAGCATCAACGATCTCCGCCTATCCGGCGTTGAGGTCGGATCTCGATGCGGTCTTGGCGGCCAGCACGATGGTTGAGGCCGTGGACTCCGTTGCACAGGAAAACGAGCCATCCCACCGTATTTTTCTTCTGCTGCAGCGCGGTTTGAGAGCCCTCGAATCTGGCGTTCGTGGCCAAGATCTGGTGACGGCCTTCCTTCTGAGACTCGTAGATGCGATCGGACTCGCCCCTGCCCTCGATCACTGCGCCAGTTGTGGGGCAACTGAAGGGTTGGACCGCTTCTCGCTGGCGGGGGGTGGCGTAGTCTGCTCGAACTGCGCAGGCGAAGGGGCGGTTCGGTTGCGGGCCGGCCTGACGGACTATCTCGGCGCGCTGGCCCGTGCAGATTTCGATCACCTGCCTCCTTCCGACCCCACCTTGAGTAGCGACGCCATTGGCATTACCAGGCGTTTCATCGAACACCACGTAGAAGTGCATCTTTCCAGCTTGACGGTTCTGGATGCCTGACCTCGATACGTCACAGCTCGATCTCGACGATGTGCCTTCCCATGTCGGGCTGATCCTCGACGGAAATGGTCGTTGGGCCGAGGCCAGGGGCCTGCCGAGAACGGCCGGTCACATGGCGGGCGAAGAAGCGCTGTTCGACGCCGTTGATGGGGCTTTGGCCGCGGGTTTGAAATGGTTGTCTGCATATACGTTCTCCACCGAGAACTGGTCGAGAGACGAAGAAGAGGTGGAGTTTCTGATGTGGTTCAACGAAGACATATTGCTCCGCAGACGTGACGGCCTGAACGAAAAAGGTGTGCGAATCCGGTTCATCGGAGACCTACGAGATCCCCGTGTTCCCGAGAGGAACCGGATCCACATGGCGGAAACCGAAAAATTGACCAAAACGAACGACCGACTGACCTTTGTCTTTGCGTTCAACTATGGCGGCCGGATGGAGGTCGCACGTTCGGTGCGCAAGATCGCTGGCCAGGTGGCGACGGGTGCTTTGCAGCCGGACGACATCACGATCGATGATATCGCTGCGCACCTGTACATCCCGGAGATGCCAGACCCAGACCTCATTGTCAGAACCTCAGGCGAGCAGCGTTTGAGCAACTTCTTGTTGTGGGGGAGCGCCTACGCCGAGTTCCTGTTCGTTGAGAAACACTGGCCGGACTTTCGCGCCCAGGACCTCATTGACGCGGTGGTCGAGTACCAGGCAAGAGGTAGGCGGTTCGGCACGGCGTGATCGTTACCGCTGTCAGCCATCCGCTATCCGCTGTCCGCGATCGCGGCCTCTAGTTGCCGGCAGATTGCCTGGCGAGGAGTGGTCCGCGTAACGCCCTCGGAGTCTTGTGCCGGATGGCGCGGCGACTGATAGCGGAAGGCGGAGAGCGGATCGCGTTTATGCTTTGGCCCTTCCTACCAACGGTTTCCCATGGCTGAGCCAACTTTCGATACAATTGTCAACCTGTCCAAGCGCCGGGGGTTCGTATTCCCGGCGTCTGAGATCTATGGGGGGTTGCGATCGGCCTATGACTACGGCCCTCTTGGCACCTATCTCCTGCGCAATGTCAAGGATCAGTGGTGGCGCTCAATGGTGCAGGAGCGTGGTGACATCGTCGGCCTCGACTCCGCAATTCTCCAGGCCCGCCAGGTCTGGATCACGTCCGGCCATGAGGAAGTCTTTACAGATCCGATGGTTGAGTGTGCCAACGGCAACTCACGGTTTCGGCTTGACAAACTCGAAGATGACGACCTTTGCACCAACTGCGGCCAACGAGGCCAATTTGGCGAGCCGAAGCAGTTCAACCTCATGTTTCGCACACACATGGGTCCGGTCGAGACCGACGACAACATGGTATATCTGCGTCCTGAGACCGCCCAGGGCATCTTCATCAACTACGAGAGCGTTCGCAGGACCAATCGGCTGAAATTGCCGTTTGGGATCGCCCAGATCGGCAAGTCCTTCCGCAATGAGATCACCCCAGGCCAGTTCGTCTTCAGGACCCGCGAATTTGAACAGATGGAGATGGAGTTCTTCTGCCGTCCCGAATCGGCAGCCGAGTGGTTCGATCGCTGGGTCGAGACTCGTCACGATTGGTATGTCGACCTCGGCATCCGTGCAGACAACATCAGGATCCGTCCCCATGAAACCAGTGAGCTTTCTCACTACTCGGCCGGGACGGTAGATGTCGAGTATCGGTTTCCGTGGGGTTGGGACGAGCTCGAAGGCATCGAGATCGGAAGAGCACACGTCTGAACTCCAGTCACACTGATATATCTCGTATGCCGTCTTCTGCTTGAAAAAAAAA
>CALCCX010000287.1 GCA_937900165.1 uncultured Acidimicrobiia bacterium
TTAGTCAGATATTGTTTTTTTTTTTTTTTCAAGCAGAAGACGGCATACGAGATATATCAGTGTGACTGGAGTTCAGACGTGTGCTCTTCCGATCTAATTCGTCGACAAGAGCGTCAGGGTCGAGATCGGTGGGGAGCGGGGGAATTATCGGATCGCTACTGGGTGGAATGAGACGGACGGTGTCGCTCCCATCAGCCCAACGTATGGAAGGCGACGATATCGCTCCGTGGTCGGAGAAGTCGGTTCGGCCAGGTTCAGAGCTGGGAGCCGCGCCGGCCGGGACCACTTTGACCGTCGCGCCCGTGAAGTCCTCACGAACCACAGACTCTTCCTTTGAAGCTTCGAGGGTATCGGCGCGAATGGCTTCGAGGTCCTGCATCAACTCATCGCGACGCCGCTCCAAGGCCAAGACCCGTTCCTGAGCGGCGTCAGTTGCACGCTCAGCCTGATCCAGCATTTCGTCGCGCCTGGCCCTCGCTTCGACGAGCAATTTCTCGGCTTCGAGCCGTGATCCTCTGGCCCGGTTCTCTGCCTCCCTGGTTGCCTCCGCCACCTTGCGGTGGGCGCCACGTTCTGCCTCTCCGATGATCCCGAGCGTATCCTTTTCGGCCTTTTTCCTACCGGCCCTCGCCGCCTGACGTACCTGATCGAGCATCTGGCTGGAGGTTTCCCACGCCGCCTTGCGCAGGCGGTAAGAGTCGGCCTCGGCTGCTCGAAGGCTGTTGCCGACGGTCTCGGCCGCCGCACTCCTGGCCGCGGCGATCTCATCGGATGTTCGAGCCTCGAGGCTTTGGGCAGCCAGACGAGCCGTATGCAGGACGTTGGCTACCTCGGCGGCCGTGATGTCGATGTGGTCCTCGAGAGCCTGATCGTCCATCTCTCCAATTTGGGAACGAAGCTCGGCCATCTCGCGATGCAGGGCAGACATTCGACTGGCAACCGCCTCAAGATAGGCCCGCACCTCGCGTTGGTCGTAACCGCGCAGCGAGTGACCAAACTCTTGGTGGGCGATCTGATCGGGTTCGGAATCGGTGGCCATGACAACACGAACGATACTTGCCCATGAGGCTGAGCTGGGGCTTTGTGCGCTGGCGGCTCAGGTGGCGGCGAGCCCCTCGAGGATCCCGACTGCGTCTTCCAGCGTCCCAACCCCGAAAATTTCGACAGCAGGATCCTTCATGGTGAGGGCATCGGCCAGGTTCGCCTCCGGAACGAGAATGACTTCGGCCCCGGCTGCTTGCGCCGCCACGACCTTTTGACGAATTCCGCCAATCGCTCCGACAGTGCCATCGCTGGCGATCGTGCCGGTACCCGCTATGACCTTGCCGCCCGTCAGCTCGCCCTCGGTGAGCAGATCGATGATCGTGAGGGCGTACATCATTCCGGCAGACGGTCCTCCCACGTTTTGAGTGTCGATGCTCACCTCGAACGGGAAGACGGTGATCCGGTTAAAGGTGTCTGCCTGGAACCCGACCATCGGCCGACCCGGCTGGGTTGTGTGCTCGACCAAGGTGACCTCCAGGGCGAGGGTCTCTTCGCCTCGCTGAACCGTCAGAGTGACCGTATCGCCGATTTCATTCGAGATGATCTCGTTGATCCCGTCGTCGCGGATCGATACTGGAACGTCTCCGACGGCGGTGATCACGTCTCCGTTCTCGAGTACACCGTCTGCTGGGGTGTTCTCGAGGATGCCGCTCACCAGCACACCCTCTCCCTCATCAAGGACCTCGTATCCGACGAATTGAAGGGCCACGGAAATGGCTGTGTCCTTGGAGTCGTCCATCGCCTCACGATTGGCTCTTCTGAACTCATCAGGAGACTGATCCGAGGGTCGAATGATCTCGCGCTCGACCAGGTCGATCGAATCGTCGAAGTACGCGTATGCGTACTCAAAAATATTCACTTCTTGCAGCGAAACGGTGAGCATGTACAAGTCACCGGTCGGAGTGAACGTTTCCTCCCCCTCAATTCCGACCAGCTCCTCCACATCTCCCACCGGCCCGGGCGAGAGAGCGAAATAGGCAACATTCACCTGCCACAAGCCGATGACGATCGCGCCAATCAAAACGAACGTGACCAGGACAACGGCAGGCCATCGAGGCAAACGGCCGGAGCGTTGCTCGATCTGTTCTAGGGTCGCCGGAACTTCCGTCTTGGTATCCACAGTCTCCACAATGGTACTTCCAGCCGTGTCAAACTCATATCAAGGGTCGGCCAACATTGGAGCTGCGCCCAAGCCGCCATGCGCTGTCCGCCTGGCGTCAAGCTCTGTGGCGCGGCGGCGAAAGGGTGATCAGCCGGGGCTGCGCCATTCGACGACCAATACCCCGGTTGGCGAATCAGCATCAGCCGGTCCCACGGTGACCCCAGACGGGCCGAAACCGAAATCTAGTCCTCCGGCCTTGTCCAGGGCTTCAAGAATGGCCGCCCGTCTCACATCGCCACTTCTCATGGCGCTATCCAGCACCGCGTGGAGTGAGCGGGCCGTCGTATAGCCGGCGACCATGTCAAACGTCCATGGACCTTCGCCGAGGGCCAAAGCAAGGATTTCGCCCGCAGGAGCCTCGTCAACACCTGGTCCGGGAGTCGAGCCCACGACCACGAACGGCCGGTCCCCGACGAGAGAGGCCGCCCCCGGGTCCCAGGACCAGGCAACAACTGCGACCGACGTCCAGTCGCCACCGACCTCGATCAGCTCAGTGGAAGTCTGGGGGTCGGTACACAAAACCACGATCGACCCGTCTCCGATGGCCGCCTGGTCTGCGTCGATCACCGTCCGGCCAGGCGCCGACTCGGTACAGGAGGTCGGCGACTGGGAGTCAACTACGATGTCGTAACCGACGATGTCTGCTCCATCCAGGAGCGTCGGGAACGTCGAGGCGACGGCGACGACATCACCATTCGGTGGCGCGATGAGATCTTCTACCAGGACCAGGTCGTTCTCGTCATCCGGTTGCGACCCAACCATCGAGACCATCACAACGTCAGCATTCTCGGCCTCGTCCACAGACGAGAACTCGACCACCTCCATGGAGAAAGCCCCAACCCCACCCCCCACATTCTGGGCTTCCCAATAGGCCGCGTAGCCCGCCCGAAACTCATCGGATGGGGATCCGATCAGGCCCAAGGTGATCACTCCGGCCTCCACGTCAACACCCCGATCGACAGCTAGCTCAGGGGCACCGGTGACCGCGGCAAGGGTGCTGGACGGCCGGGAAACAGACGCCGCGGTGACCGTCCCCGACGTGATATTCACGGCCCCGTCGTCCGAGGTGGACGTACAGGCGGCGAGGATCAGCGTCATGACCGCCAGGCTCGGGCCGAATCGTTTCACCCAACGGATTATGCCCGAGTTCACGCCCCGACCCGCATCGAAGGCAAGGATCAGGCAGGCCGCCGCACCATCCCCAGCAATGCCAGGCGGCGGCGGATGGCGGATAGCGGATAGCAGAAAGCGGACATTGGACCGCGACAGGGTCCCTCCTCCGGCACTACGATCTTGCGCCCAGACCAAGGAGCACCGATGACAACCGCCCCCGCCGTCCTCGCCCGGCGCGTGTTCCCGGACCGCAGAGTCGCCACGGTCACCCTCGTGGTCGGCTTCGCCTTGCTGACCGCAGCGGCGGCCCAACTCCGGATCCCGGTCCCGTTTTCGCCCGTCCCAATCACCGGCCAGACCTTTGCGGTGTTGCTCAGCGGCGCGGTGCTCGGGTCGAGGGCGGGCGCCGCCAGCCAGGTCCTCTACTTCGGCCTTGGGTTGATAGGCCTTCCCTTCTATGCGGGCGGCGCGAGTGGATGGGAGGTCGTATCTGGTGCAAGCGGCGGCTACCTGATCGGATTCATCGCCGCGGCTTGGGTAGTCGGCAAGCTGGCCGAAAAGCGGCAGGATCGGCTCGTATCTACCGCCCTTGGCGCGTTCCTGACCGCCAACCTCGTCATCTACGTCTTCGGGATCATCGGCCTGATGGCCGCCACGGGTTTCGGCCTCAGCGAGGCCATCGCCAAGGGGATGGCGCCTTTCATCGTTGGAGACACCATCAAGGTTCTGCTTGCAGCCGGATTGCTACCAACCGCCTGGAAAATGTCCGAGGGCCTTGGCAGGCGCTGAAACCGCGGACTGGCGGAAACGCCAAAGCCCGAACTACGAACTCTCGGCGGCCTCGATTGCGTCGCCCTCGAGTTCGCGTTCGACTTCTCTGAGTTCGTCTGAGGCGAACTCTTCACCGAGGTAGGCGCGGATTACATCTGGGTTCTTTTGGACCTCGGCAGGAGTCCCGTCCGCGATCTTCTGACCGAAGTCGAGGACCATGACCCGGTCGGCGATGTCCATCACCAGGCTCATGTCATGTTCGACCAGGATCATAGCGATGCCCAGTTCTTCACGGATGTCGAGGATGAACCGGGCCATGTCCTCGGTCTCTTCGAGGTTCATGCCGGCCACCGGCTCGTCGAGCAGTAGCAGTTGGGGTTCCATGGCCAAGGCTCGCCCAAGCTCTACCCGCTTCTGAATGCCGTATGGCATCATGCCGACCGGGAACTTTCGCCACCGCTCGATCTCGAGGAAGTCGATGATGTCCTCGACCTTGGCCCGGTTCTCGATCTCTTCCTTCTTGGTCTTACCGGCAAAAACCAAATTGGCCAGAACGCCGCCCTTCATGCGGATATGTCGTCCGGTCATCAGGTTCTCGAGCACGGTCATGTGCTCAAAGAGTTCGATGTTCTGGAAGGTCCGCCCCAACCCCAGCTCGGCGATTTGAAACGGCTTCTTGTTCAAGATCGACTCGCCGCGCCAACGGATGTCACCCTCTTGGGGCCTGTACAACCCGGACAGGCAATTGAAGATCGAGGTCTTGCCGGCGCCGTTGGGCCCGATTATCGAATACAGCTCACCATCGTCGACGTGAAAACTCACCTGGTTGACCGCAACGACGCCCTTGAACGACAGCTTGACCGAATCGAATTCAACCAGATGACCGTTGGTCCGGGCGACGGCTGTCACGACAACCACCGCTTTCTCCGCTTGTAGTGCTTCACGTCCCTGAAGGACTTACGCTCCCCCTCCACGCCATGAAGACCGAGGTAGAACTCCTGCACGTCCTCGTCGGCCAACAGCTTTTCGGCCGCGCCGTCCATGACCATCTTGCCGGTCTCCATGATGTATCCACGGTTGGCGATCGACAGCGCCATGTGGGCGTTCTGTTCGATGAGCAAGACACTGATGCCTTGCTGGTTGATATCCACGATTATGTCGCGGATCTGCTGAAAGATCGGAAGAGCGTCGTGTAGGGAAAGAGG
>CALCCX010000288.1 GCA_937900165.1 uncultured Acidimicrobiia bacterium
GTGTGAGGATGTGGATGTGTATGTGTTTGTGTGTTGTTGGTTTTTTTGTTGTTTTTTTTTTGTGTTGTTGTGTTTTTTTTTTTTTTTTTTTTTCAAGCAGAAGACGGCATACGAGATATATCAGTGTGACTGGAGTTCAGACGTGTGCTCTTGCGATCTGATACCCTTCGCGAGCCGTCGCCGCACTAAGCGGCGTCCGAAACGTCGCCAGCTGTGAGGGAGTCGTAGTGCGTCGATGTCGGTGAGAAGAGGAAACTCGCTGCGCGTAGTCGGGGTTCTGGCCAGAGGGTTCGCCATGGGATCGGCCGACCTCGTGCCCGGCGTCTCTGGGGGGACGGTTGCCTTCGTCACGGGTATCTACGAACCGTTGGTTGAATCGGTTTCGAGCGGATCGAGGGCCATGCAGGCCCTTGTCACTGGCCGTATCCGAAAGGGGCTCGGTCTCCTCGGCGATGTGGACTGGTTGTTCCTCGGCCCGTTGGTCATCGGAGCCGGGGTCGCCATTTTCACTTTGGCCGGATTGCTCGAGCGCCTCCTACGGGAACAGCCGGTGCGAATGGCCGGGTTCTTCTTCGGGCTGATCCTTGGCACCCTGTTCGTAGCTTGGCGCATGATGCGCCGTCCAAAGACAGAACATGGCCTCATCGTCTTGGTGGTCGGTCTGGTTGCCTTTGCTGGATTCGGATTGCAAAGTTCCGCGGTCGTCAATCCTTCCGGCATGGTCTACACGCTGTCTGGAATGATGGCGATCGTCGCTTTCGTCCTCCCCGGGATCAGTGGTTCATTCATGCTCCTGACGATCGGCATGTACCAACCAGTGATCGGGGCGGTCGCAGATCGAGATCTAGGTCCGATGCTGCTGTTCGGCGTCGGCGCTGTGTTCGGCTTGGCAGTGTTCGCCCGGATCCTCGAAAGACTTTTGGAGACCCAGCACGATCGGGTGGTGGCTTCGGTCACCGGTTTGATGATCGGATCGTTCCGGATTCTGTGGCCTTGGCCAAACGGTTTAGGCGGGGAAAATGGGGTAGGGGCAACCGAGTTGGCGATGCCAAGCGGAGATGTAGGCATGCCAACGCTGTTGGCTCTCGCAGGGGCAGTTCTCGTGATTGTCTTGGCGCTTGCCGCGGATCGTGATTCAAGTTCAACCGCTGAACTCGGCACTGTTGGGGTCGACGATCAGCCCTGACACATCAACAGCTTCGAAAGCTGTACCGGGGATCGTTTTCAACTCGTTTAGCGTGTCGTTGTTCCAGCGATCATCCGGGGCACCGGAAATGAACCAATCAGAACCGTTGTCTGCCAGGATCAGCCCGTATTCCTTGAACGCTGTGAGAATCACCTGAATTTGGGGATCGAAGCCGGTGATATCGAAGTTCGTCCGCATCCGGAACCGCTGGCCCATCGGTGGGACGTTCAAGTCAGTGATCGATGAAGCCTCATGCCTGGCCGGCCAGACATAGGCGCTTTGGGTTTGTGATGCGGTGAACCTGATCGCATGTTCGATCTTGCCCCCGGCCACTTCCTCGTAGCGGACGAGCCCCGGATAGATGGGCAGGCCGGCCGCGTCTGCCGAAGTCCAGGTGTCTGGTCGCAGGTCGTTTGACCTCAGGTCGAACACCGCACCGTTGGCCGCGTCCCACGATCCGTCACCGTTGGGGAACGAGAAGAAGGTCTCATAGAGGATGCAATTGTCGGTGTCCACGACGATTACGTGCCGATCTCCAGAGCTGCTGGGGCCGCCCTCGATCGGGGCGTCCGTCGGGATGGGGTAGGGCCCGTCGTCACTTTCGGCCCCGTAGGCCGTCCATATGACCTCGACCTTGGGTTGGCTGCCGTCAACTTCCACGAATGGGATGCCGATCGGGCTGTCGGACCCTGGCGGATACACGCCGGACCCAAAATCGGGATGCAGGTTTCCCGAACCGATCGAAGCCACATATGCGGCGGAACGCGAGTCGAGTGGCAGGTCGTCGACCCGTCTATTCCAGATGTTGTTGGCCGGAAAAATGGAGCACCGCACCGGCGGCACGATTGGAGTCAGACCCTCTGCCCTGGCGAGGAATGAAGCCATCTGATCACGGCGGACGTCGTCTCGCGGACAGAACAATGCTGGATCGCTCGAAGAGCAGCCGGCGGTCACCCCTGCCTCTGCAAGGCGCTCGATTTCGATCTCAAAAACCGATCCGTCGTCATCGACAAAAACATCCGATCCGGCCCCATCGGTGTAGCCGTAGGCGCGCACGAGGAACGCGGCCATCTGGCCGCGGGTAACAAGGCCGTGCGGGCAGTACGAGTCGCCTGTCGAGTCACAGCCGAGGGTCACACCAGCCTCGGCCAAACGGTTGATGTCGTCTTCGAATGCCGAGCCGTTGTCGTCGGTGAAGTGGTCTTTGGTGGCTGCAGGCAGATTGACCGCCCGGTTGATGAAGGCTGCCATTTGTCCCCTGCTGACAAGGTCGCTCGGGCAGTAGAGTTCCGGCCCGCAACCAAGGGTGATCCCTTCCGCGGCGATGGCTTCGATGTTGCCCTCGTGCACGTTGCCGTCGTCATCGCTAAACGATCCACCCGGCTCCAGCTCTTGGGCCGGAATGGCTCCGGGGCCGGCCAGACTTGCGACCAGTAGACCGACAATCACCATTACCAGGCGTGTTCTCATGCGTCTTCTCCTAACCGGGCGCCCGGGATTGTCGGCCGGCACCAAAACCTACAACTCGGTCGATCGCTTCAAGTTTTCGCAATCGACTGATACACCTCTGGCCTACGGTCGCGGTAGAAAGCCCAATGGTGGCGGACCTCCTCGATCAGATCCATGTCCAGATCCCTGATCACCACCTCGTCGCTGGTGTCAGACGCCGTCCCTTCAATGATCTGGCCTCTCGGGTTGGCAAAGTACGAGCTCCCGTAATAGTCCGTGTCTTCGAGGTCTTCGCGACCGACCCGGTTGATTGCGCCAACAAAATATTCGTTGGCGACCGCAGCTGCGGGCTGTTCGAGTTCCCAGAGATATTTCGAATGACCTCTGGTCGTGGCGGAAGGGTTGAATACGATCTTGGCGCCCGCCAGGCCTAACTCTCGCCAGCCCTCAGGAAAGTGCCGGTCATAACAGATGTAGACCCCGATTCGCCCGACTGCTGTATCGAAGACCGGGTAGCCGAGATTGCCGGGACGGAAGTAGAACTTCTCCCAGAAGCCTTCCACCTGTGGGATGTGGGTCTTGCGATATTTGCCAAGGTATGTGCCGTCGGCATCGATGACGGCGGCGGTGTTGTAGTAGTGCCCGGTATCTTCCCGCTCGAAGATGGGGACCACAATCACCATGCCGGTCTGGGCCGCCAGCTCCATCATCGTCGAGACGGTCGGACCGCCAGGTATCGCCTCGGCTGAAGCAAAATGTTCGTTGTCCTGGTCGGTACAGAAGTAGGGGGCGTTGAATATTTCCTGGAAACAGAGCACTTGGGCTCCCTTGGCGGCCGCTTCACGCGCATAGCCGACGTTCTTGTCGACCATCGACTCTCGGTCGCCGGTCCACTCGCTTTGCACAAGCGCCGCTCGCACCACATTGTCCATGAAATCCTCCGAGTCAGGTCCAAAAGACCATCCTCGACGACGGGGCGGCTTCGTTCAAGGACGAATCTGCCCCTAGCGTATCCCTATGAGCAGCGATGAGATCGAATTCGAACTCACTCCATCGAAAGTCATCTGGGCAATCATGGCGGTCACATCGCTGTGGCTGCTCGGTTGGCTGATCGTGGCCGTCGGATTTTCCTTGTCGTGGTGCCTGGGGGCAGGCTGCGACACTGCCGCCCCTGATTGGGTTTTCGTCGCGGGGGTAATCGTCGGCTTGGGTGTGATGCTGGCCGCAGGGCCGGTCGCGATGCGGATGACCAAGGTCAAGTGGACCCTGATCGCCTCGTTTGGGGGGCCGATCGTGATGATGTTGATGGTCTTCGGCTTACGGTTCGCGTCGTGACCACTGGCGACTACGTGACCGAGCTCCGATGCACTGTCTGTAGTGCGTCATACCCGCCTGCTACCGGTAGGTACACCTGCCCGACTTGTGGCGAGGTCGGCACTCTCGACGTTCGTTATGACTACGCCACAATCGCAAAGGTGCTCGCGCCTGACCACCTAGCCCTGTCAACTGACAGATCCATGTGGCGCTATCGAGCGCTACTGCCGGTTGAGAACTCGACAAAAGTGACTCCCCTCGAGGTGGGAGGAACTCCGCTGGTGAGGGCCGAGCGTCTGGCCGGTGTGCTCGGGGTCGGCCGGCTCCGGATCAAGGATGAGGGTCGCCAGCCCACCGGGTCGCTGAAGGATCGAGCCTCGGCAGTGGCCCTGGCTCGGGCGTCCCAAGAAGGCGCTGATGTGATCACTACCGCCTCCACCGGAAACGCGGCGGCGGCGCTGGCCGGGTTGGCGGCTTCAACGGGGCAACGGGCCGTCATATTTGTACCGGACAGTGCTCCCGAGGCCAAGGTGGCTCAACTCCTGGCCTACGCGGCGACGGTGGTCCTGGTCGAGGGCAACTACGACGCCGCATTCAGGCTTTGCACCGAAGCAGTCGAGCGTTTCGGGTGGTACAACCGCAACACCGGGGTGAACCCCTACGTGGGCGAAGGAAAGAAAACCGTTGCTTTGGAGATCGCTGAGCAGTGCGGTTGGCGAGTCCCTGACGCAGTGTTCGTTGGTGTAGGGGATGGCTCGATCATTGGTGGCGTGCACAAGGGCTTTGCCGACGCGCTGGCGCTCGGCTGGACAGACCGGATGCCTCGCCTCTTTGGTGTACAAGCGGCAGGCAGCGATTTCATGGTCGCCGCAGCCGAACAAAGTGAGGACGTCCGAACCAAACCACCTATCGACGCTGATACGGTTGCGGATTCGATCAGCGCCGACCTGCCGCGGGATCGCGTGAAGGCGGCCGCGGCAGTTTCGGAGACAGACGGTGCGTGGATCAGGGTGCAGGATGAAGACATCTTGTCAGCGATTCCGTTGGTGGCCGGCCTGTCCGGGGTGTTCCCAGAGCCTGCTGCTGCTGCCCCGTTTGCCGGGCTGCGGATTGCGGTCGAATCGGGCATGGTCGGCGCCGACGACGATATCGTGGCAATCTCGACTGGAACCGGACTCAAGGATGTCGCAGGCGCCATGCGTGGGGTAGAACTGGGAGGCATTGAACCGATTCACCTGACCCCAGGCGCAGACGCGCTGAAACTGCTCGAGCGAGGAATGAAACGATGATCGATCTCACTGTCGACGAAACAACCCGCCTGCGGGTCGCCGCCTATGAGATCGGAAGAGC
>CALCCX010000289.1 GCA_937900165.1 uncultured Acidimicrobiia bacterium
TCGATTGCTAAAACTTTATAGCCATTTGAGGAAAAGCTCTCGCCAATAGTGCTGTTATTGTTGATTTCCCGACACCACCCTTACCTGTTATTGCGATCTTCATGTAGTCTTTAAAACGGTTACTGAATTAGAGATGTTAAAAGCCCGGCTTGTGAAGATATCTACTCCCTGAGAAAATTCAAGCCATAATCACAAGATGAACGTAACTTTCGTCTCCGTACCATGATGAATGTCGCCCGAATTGTTGAAAATCCTAAGTTTGAGCAAAGGGGGGGGGGGGAAGGCCGGGGGCGGGCGGGGGCGGGTGGGAAGAAGCGCCGGGCGGATTGCCAATCTCAGGCCCACCTTCGCCTCCTGGCTCTTCGATTGTTGACGCAGCGGGAGTGGAGTGGCGGGTGGCCGGGTGAGGCTCGAATCGTCGGGTCGATTGGCTGGGTCGCCCAGCCCGATGTAGAGGTTCAGTCGCCGTAGTGGCCGACCAGAATTGCTTGGGCGGCAGGTCTCAGTTCATCCCAGCTCGTATCGGTGTCTTTGGTCACGGTCACAAAATCCGCAGTCATGAAGATCGATGTGACCCCGTCGAGCGCGATGATCGCTGCTGGGATGGGATCGTCGATTTCCTGACCGGGAATAAACGTCTTGGGTCCGCCGACATCTGTGCCTACGGTGAACTTCAAGGCATTGGGATTGGGAGTCGGTGAGACGGTGACAGCCATGTTTGTTCCTTCGGGTCGAATTGCTAGAGATCGTAACTGCCTGACATGAATGCTCGGCAGACGTCGGCCCTTGGAGTGGACGTGGGAGGCACATTCACCGACCTGGTGTGGTGGGACGGTCAGTCGCTGATGACAGCCAAAACGTTGTCTACACCAGATCAAAGTGTTGGTGTTGTCCAAGGTGCACGATCTCTGTTGTCAGGCTCGCCGGTCGATCGATTTCTGCACGGAACCACGGTTGCCACCAATGCGCTTCTCGAACGGCGAGGGGCGAAAGTCGCTTTTGTTACCACAGCAGGCTTCGAGGACACGATTGAGATCGCCCGCCAGGAACGGCCTTCGCTGTACGATCCATTCGCGAATCGTGCTTCCCCGCTGGTAGGGCGCGAAGCCCGGTTCGGAATTCGGAGGGTGGAAGACGCCGACGAGTGGACGGACGCGGAGCTGCAGCTCTTGTCGGACCAAATAGCCGAGTTTGGGCCAGATTCGGTTGCCATCTCGTTGTTGTACGGATACGCGGGAGAGGATCTCGAACGCAGGGTCGAGGTTGTTGTCGATGTGGCTCAGAACACCTCGCTCTCGTCACAGGTTGCGCCTGAGATCCGCGAATACGAAAGAGCATCCACGACGATCGTCAACGCGTTTCTCACACCGGAGACCGCCACCTACCTCGACCATCTCAAGGTGGCTGTGGGATCGGTCGGTTTGCCGGATGAGGTGATGGTGATGCGCTCATCAGGAGGTCTCATATCGATTGACGAGGCCGCCGCCCTACCGGTGTCAATCCTTCTGTCAGGGCCGGCGGGTGGCGTGGTGGCCTCTGCCGCGATTGGTGAGCAGGTGGGCACACCTGATCTGATCTCGTTCGACATGGGTGGGACGTCAACGGACGTCTGTCGGATCGATGGCGGAGTTCCTGAGGCAACATTCGAACGCAATATCGAGGGGCTGGCGGTGCTGATGCCGTCGGTTGCCATTCATACGGTCGGAGCAGGAGGGGGCAGTGTCGGATGGATCGATCCTGGAGGAGCCCTGCGGGTCGGACCCGCCAGCGCCGGCGCAAACCCTGGGCCTGCCGCCTACGGGAGGGGAGGCCGCGACGCAACTGTCACAGACGCCAACATCTGGCTGGGACGGATTGGACCGGATGCCCGACTGGCGGGGAACCTAGGCCTCGATGTGGCAGAGGCCGGAACGGCCTTGACCGAGTTGGGACAACCCATTGGCCTGAATCCAACGGAGACCGCCCTCGGCATCTTGGAGATCGTCGAGGCGCACATGGAAAGGGCAATCAGGAAAGTCTCTGTCGAGGAAGGTTCCGATCCTCGTGCGTCCTCGCTCATCGCATTCGGAGGAGCTGGGGCCCTTCACGCCACTGCGCTGGCGAGAAGGCTCCAAATGTCCGGTGTGATCATCCCTCCCCTGGCCGGGGTGTTTTCCGCTTTCGGACTTCTATTGAGTCCCCCACGGATCGATCGAGCGATGAGCGGAGTCATCAATGCGTGTACTGAGCGGGCGTTGCTGACGCGCCGACTGGCCGAAATGGTCCATCGAGCGACCGACGATTTCAGGGCCGACGTTGGAGAAGATCCACGTGAGGTGGTGCTGAGCGTGGATGTGCGATACATCGGTCAGGCGCACGAAACCTCCGTCCAGGTCGCTACCGACATTGCGTGGGAAGAAGTCAGCCGACGTTTCCACATCGCCCATGACCATCGCAACGGCTTTTCGCGACCCGAGGATCCAATTGAGATCATCACCGTCCGGGCTGCGGCCTTGGGCGATCCGGCGGTGACTTTCGACGACCTTCCCGAGTTCCGTCCGGTTGGCGAGCCGGAACCATTGGTACGCAATGTGGTCGGCCGTGACGGGACCTCGACACCGACCGATGTGTGGTGGCGCCCCTCGCTGCCTGTCCGATTCCGGATCAATGGACCGGCGGTCGTAGAGGAGACCGAGGCGACATCGTTCCTGGCCGTTGGCGAGACTTTGACGGTGCATGGATCCGGTGCCTTGCAGGTGACCTGGTGACCGTCAGCGCCATCGAAATCGAGGTGGCCCGCAACGAGTGGGCGGCGGTCGCGGAGGAAATGGGGGTGGTACTCAGACGGACCGCCTATTCCCCGAATATCAAGGAACGAGCAGACTGCTCCGCGGCAGTCTTTGTAGCGTCCGGTGAGATGCTTGCCCGGGCAGAGCACATCCCTGTTCACCTGGGATCGATGCCCGCCTCGGTAGCGGCTGTCGTGGATCGGTTCGGAGATGGCGTCGAGGAGGGTGTTCAGTACGCGTTGAACGACCCGTTCGCCGGCGGGACCCATCTCAACGACCTGACCATCGTCCGGCCGGTCTTCGAAGGTCGAGACCTGATTGGCTGGGTTGGTAATCGCGCTCACCATGCGGACGTCGGTGGCGAAGCTCCTGGGTCCATGCCCGCCCATGCCACCACGGTCGACCAGGAGGGAATTGTTGTGTCACCGGTTCCCGCGGTCAGGCACGGCGAGTGGCTGACGTCGTTCACCGAGCCCTTCCTCAATGCCACCAGAACCCCAGCGGAGAGACTTGGTGACCTGTCGGCCCAGCTCGGCGCCAACGAGGTGGGAGCTGTTCGACTACTGGGTTTGGCGAGGCGCGACGGGCCTGGCCGGTTCGCCGAGATCACCGAGGCCCTGCTCGCCTATGGGGCAAGGAGGATGGAATCGGCGATCGCCGATCTTCCAGATGGTGTCTATGACTTCGATGACCTGATGGAGTGGAAAGACGAGGACCTGTCAATCGGGGTGAAGGTCACGATCGACGGTCCACTCTTGGAGGCTGATTTCGAAGGCACCGTCGATCAGATCGCCGGGAACATCAATGCGGTTGAGGCTGTCACCCGATCGTGTCTGTACTACGCCGTGAGGGTGGCTGCCGACCCGACGATCCCAGCCAACGGCGGCAGTTACCGACCAATCCGTCTGTCTACCAGGCCCGCGTCGCTGGTTTCCGCGGTTTCTCCTGTTGCGGTAGCGGCCGGCAACGTCGAAACCAGCCAGCGCATCGCAGACACACTGCTAGGCGCTCTCGCCCAAGCTGCCCCGGCGTCCGTTCCTGCGGCTTCGCAGGGCACCATGAACAATGTCCTGATCGGTAACGACAGTTTTGCCTACTACGAGACTGTGGCGGGCGGCCAGGGTGCCCGGCCTGATCGCGACGGGCAGTCCGGGATCCAAACCGGCATGACCAACACCAAGAACACTCCGACCGAATCCCTCGAGTCCCACTATCCATTCATCGTCCGTCGTTATGCACTCAGGCAGGACAGCGGCGGTGCCGGACGATTCAGGGGCGGCGATGGCATAGAACGCGAGTTGGAGTTCACAGAGGATGCGGTTCTCTCCTTGATGGGCGACAGGCGAAGGCGGGGACCGTGGGGCTTGGCAGGTGGAGAGCCGGGTGCCCCCGGTGAGGACTGGCTGGTTCGTCGCTCAGGACGCAAAGAACGCCAGATCGGAAGAGCACACGTCTGAACTCCAGTCACACTGATATATCTCGTATGCCGTCTTCTGCTTGAAAAAAAAAACAAACAAAAACATATTTACAT
>CALCCX010000290.1 GCA_937900165.1 uncultured Acidimicrobiia bacterium
TTTTTTTTTTTCAAGCAGAAGACGGCATACGAGATATATCAGTGTGACTGGAGTTCAGACGTGTGCTCTTCCGATCTACCAACCGGACAGCAATGCCACTTCGACCTGTTCGGCGGCAGCGAGATCGAGTGTGTCCTGAAGGACCCTAGGGGTGGACATACGCACTTCTCGCACCAGCCGATGGTGGGCGTGTTTCCAAGCTATCAGGTGGTACCCGCCGTCGTCGGACGGCCCGAGCACGACATCAATCGTATCGTTGGCGAGCAGATCGAAAGCCTGGGTGACATGTGCAACCGGGAGGGTCGGCACGTCACTGCCCACCGCTGCGACGTGATCGAATCCGGTGGTCAACAAGGCGGTGAGAACATGGTCGAGGCGTTCGCCGAGCGATTGACCGCGCTGGGGGATTTGGGCGATGTCGGGGGCAATTCGATAAAAATAGTTGGCTGCATTTGTTGGCGACACTGCAACAAAAGGCACTACTTCGGGGACTTTGCGAATCATATCCAGGGTGTCGAGCAAAAGACATTCGTATAACAGGGCCGCGTTTTCGGGTGTGAGGTGGGGTACAAGGCGGGTCTTGGCGGCACCGGCTCTTGGTTCCTTGGCCATGACGATGAGCGCCCGCCGGGGTTTGATCACCTGGACAATCCACTCGGGAACGGTCTATTCGCCAAACGGCTGCCGTTTACTCGGCATTGGCCGTCGCCCACCGGGTTTGCTCCTTTTGAATCTGCTCTGTGCGCGCCAGCCGGTTTCGAAACACGCCAACGGATTCGACCAGTGATGCCGTGGCGACCGCCAGCAGGCCCAGGCCGAACAACCCGGCGTAGAGCATGATTCCCCAGGTCTGGGTTGTGAATGCAAACCACGCGGTAGCGAGGCCATATGCTCCGAGTGCTGCTTCCATGTACACGATGCGGTCGAGTCGGAGTTGATACCGCTGGCGTTTCCAATTGGTTGACCCATCAGAATCCTCATCGATCCCGAACTTGGCCGTGCGCTCGAATTCGGTCTGACTTCGGCTCACGATCTGAACTGCTGCTCTCGCAGTGTTGAGCATCAGGCCCGATCCCAAAACCGCGACGAGGATGACGCGGGGGAGTGTGCGCCACCATCGCTCACCTAACTGACGTTGACCGGTCACAAAAAAGATTGCGGGGGCCAACGACGTGAGGGCGAACAAGTACGCCAGGCCGAACAATGTGCTCAAGGATGCGTAGCCGACCGACAGTGCGACGACGAAGGGGTATATGAGAGTGACGACAAAGAGAAGCAGGTGAACCGTGTAGCCGAGTAGATGAGCTGAGGCTTGGACTTTGACGCCGAGTGAGGCGGATGATCGCCAGACCCGAGGCAGCAGTTTGATCGCACATTCCAGGGAGCCGCGCGCCCAGCGATGTTGCTGGCGTCGAAACCCGGCAAAATGAGCCGGCAGCTCTGCCGGTGCCACGAGGTCGATGAGATACCGGCCTTGCCAGCCGTTGAGATGGGCTCTGTAGGAAAGATCGAGGTCTTCCGTGAGAGTGTCTGCTGTCCAACCACCCGCGTCCTCGATCGCTGCCCGGCGCCAGATCCCGGCCGTGCCGTTGAAGTTGAACCAATAGCCTCGCAGCCCCCTCCCATATTGCTCAACCGTGAAATGCGCGTCGATCGCCATCGCTTGCAACTTGGTGAGCCATGAGTAGTCGCGGTTTAGGTGGCCCCATCTGGCCTGGACGAAAGCGACGTCGGCTGAATCGAAGTGGGGCATTGCTCGGAGCAAGAAATCGGGATTGGGGACGAAATCTGCGTCGAAGATCGCAACGAATTCTCCTGTAGCCGTCTCCAAACCGTTTCGTAAGGCACCGGCTTTGAACCCGGATCGGTCCGCCCGGCGAACGTGGACAATGTTCGTTCCCCGCGATTGGGCACGTTTGACTGCTTCTGCGACGACGGCGACAGTCTCGTCAGTCGAGTCGTCCAGCACCTGAATCTGGAGGAGGTCTTTCGGATAGTCGAGCAGACATGCTGCTTCGATAACGCGAGCCGAGACATACAGTTCGTTGTAAATCGGCAACTGAACCGTGACCTTGGGAAGTGGGCAGCTCATCGCCTTTGATGGCTCCGGCTCCCGCCCACCTCGCCAGGCCAGAGCGGAGTAGTAGATGAAGTTCGCGCCGAAGGCGAACAGCGCGGCCGTCGCGAGCAGATAGACGCCACCGGCGCCGAAGAGGAGCGCGTTCACGATCGCCTTTTCACCACAGCAAACCGAAGGGAGATTCGCCCCTTGAGCGAGCTAGCCACTGGTCCAACCCGAGCTTCCGGCCCCCGTAGCCGACGAAGACGGCGATTGCTGTGATCACGAGCAGGACGTAGGTCCAAATCCACTCGTTGCCTCCGTAGTACGAGAGGAAGACGTTGAAGAAAAAAGCGGCCGCTACCAGGCTGGACAGGCGGGTCAGGCCACCGACCAGGAGTCCAATCCCGAACAAGAATTCAACCACCAGCTGGAGTCCTCCGTAGAGCCCGGCGACTGGGATCACGGCCACATCGAGGAACGATTTGTAGACGGTTAAGGTGCTCCCATTGCCGCTTTGTGCGTCAAAAAGCCATTCGAGGAAACCTGTGAGTCCATCGGCGGTGTACAGACCTTTGTCCAGATTGTCGAACCAAGTGACGAGGATGATCACGCCCAACGTCACCCTCAGGAGCACGGCGCCCGTTGAGCCACGTTCGGAGGCCGTTTCGGTCGTCATGTCGTGCTCCTAGCGAGTCAAAATCCTGCAATCGCCGAACCGTCAAGTCAGTCGGCCGTACCTTGAGCTTGGTGCGCCCCTCGATCTAAACAAACCGTCCAGCCCCCACACCCGGCCCGCGGCGGCGCTCAAGAAGGTCACGTGCCACATCGCCATCATAACGTAGGACCACACCCACTCCCCTGGGACCCCGAGTAGACCGATCCCCAGGTTGATCGACATCAACAGTCCAATCAATGCTCCGAGCCTCGTCCATATTCCCGTGAGCAGCGAAACGCCGACCGCCAATTCCGTCGCGAACACAACCCACGCGAACGCCGTGAAGTTGGGGATCACCAGCCTCGAGATGAATGCCCCGTAGGCTTCAAAGGCGGCGTGCTCGACTTCGAGTTCGAGCCAATCTCGCAATCCGCGCCCAGAGCTCGGCCGGAAATTGGGAGGCAGCTTCCATCTCAGAGAAAACAACCAAAGTGATCCGATCAACATGCGGTTGATGGCGAGGACTCGAAGTACAAAAAACTCTGATACGTATTTTCTGTCGGGCGAGGCCGGTTCGCTCAAGTCGAGACGGATCCTGATGGTGAGTCAGGAAGTACCTGGATCGACGCAGGGGGTAGGTGCAGCGTGATGTGATCGCCCGGTGTCGGGTAGCGCTGCGGTGGGGCGGCGAAACGCAGCTGGATCCCACCCACAGTCGCGACGCATTCGGCCACGACTCCGCCGAACCGGCTCGCATCGATTGTTGCAGTGAAGTTGTTGCAGTCATTTCTGGTCAGTTCGATGGCCTCTGGCCTGATGGTGATCAGCACAGGACCATCCGCGGCGTCAGATTCCGCTATCCGGAGCATGCCGATATCCGTATCGACCTGTCGGCCCCGCTTGCGGCCGTGGAGGAAGTTCCCGGCGCCGAAGAACTGGGCAACCTCGACGTCGGCGGGGCATTGGAAGAACTCGGCTGGTCGCCCGATTTGGCGAATTTGACCGTCGATCATCAAGGCGATGCGATCTGCCAACGCGACAGCCTCGGTCTGGTCGTGGGTCACCAGCACTGTGGTAATGCCTTCCTGGCGCTGCACCCGCGAGATCGTATCCTGTAGATCGGATCGGAGCGCAGGCTCCAGGCTGCTCAATGGCTCATCCAGCAGCAGCATCTTGGGGCGTACGACCAGTGCGCGGGCCAGAGCCACACGTTGCCGTTGGCCACCGGAGAGCTCGTCCGGCCAACGGTCCTCGAATCCGACCATCTTGACGGCAGCCAGCGCTTGGCTGATCTGGGCAGACCGGAGGCGGCGGTCGACTTTCTTGATACGAAGCCCGAATTCGAGGTTTTCGGCAACGGTCCTGAACGGAAAAAGAGTGTTTTCCTGAAACACCATCATGGCCCCCCGCCGCTCTGGAGGGATGCCGAGCACGGTCTCTCCGTCGAACATGACATCGCC
>CALCCX010000291.1 GCA_937900165.1 uncultured Acidimicrobiia bacterium
GCCCACCGTGTTCTACCCTCTTTCCCTACCCGCCGCTCTTCCGATCTTCGCCTTCGAGCTTCACAAAACGCATGGGCGGCGTGAGCGTTGCTCGAATCAGCTTCGTCAGCTCGGTCACGATCGCATGGGAGTGCTCCAGCTCGGTGCCTGTCAGGAATTCCGTATACCCGGAGATGTCGGCAAGGAGCAGGTAGCCCTGGACGACGCCTTCGTCGACCTCATCCATCGTTGGGTACCGCCTTCTCCGCCCGCTCATGGGCTCGTCGACTTCACGCGGCAACGTACTAGAGATCAGGCCCCCGCCCGAGATATGACCATGACCCACGAGAGATGCCCGCTCACAGAAGTGAAATGCGCGAGGTCAGACGGTCAGAGCCTTTCGAACAGTTGCTGGAGCTGTTGTTGCTCCTGTTGATTGAACCGGTCGTCAAAGTAGGTGCGGTGTTCATGATGGAGATGGGAGAACGAATCCTCGAACATCGCCTCGCCGAGGGGAGTGAGGCTGATGAGCACTTCTCGCTGCGACTGGTTGGACCTCTTGCGGCGTACCAGTGCCCGCTCCTCCAACTGCTTTGCGCGACGGGTGATGGTGGCCGGCCCGACGATAACGCGGGCTGCAAGGTCCGTCATCCTCATTTCACCGCCGAGGCCGAGGGTATGAAGAATCGACAGATGAGCGGCTTCCAGGCCCTGGGCTCGAGCGAAGGCTTCGACGTGGGACTCCAGGGCGTCGCGGGCTCGGTGGATCCCGTAGGCGAGAGTGATGCATCGGTTCTTCGACAGCTCCATCGCGCTGGGGCCGGTCCCGTCGCTCATCATGTGCCTCCTCAGGTCTTGACCATAGGATGCTTTGAGACTAAAACTATTGCTATCTCAAACTATCAGGGAGTGGCCATGCAAGATGCGATCATGATTCGAGTTACCGCCGACGACTTCGACACCTGGTTCGCCGAACACAACGGCTGCCAAGGGGCTCGGCTGGAGTACGGCATCACCGACGGTCCCGTGTATCGCGACGAACAGGCCAAAGAATCAGTCCTGCTCCAGTTGAACGTTGAGAGCTTCAAGCGCGCTCAGGGGTGGTTTCAGGACGATCGTTTCAAAGCGGCTGTTGCGCGCTCGGGAAAGGTCCAGCGTGACATCTACATGGCGACGCCGAAACCAGCGTGAGGGGAGCCGACCAGGAGCAGAATTGCTGAACACTCGTATCGCCCCCAAACATGACCCGCAGAAGCCCGCTCGGGCCACCGGGCGTCGCTCATCCACCGGCGGTCGCGCCGCCTTCTATTGGCAAGGCGATCCCGTTCACGAACCCGGCGTCATCTGAGGCCAGATAGATGATCGCCTTTGCGACTTCTTCTGGCGTGCCGAGGCGGCCGACGGGGTAGTTGCTTTCCTGCTGGCGCAGACCTGCCGCTTCATCACCATCGATGGCAAAGCCTGCCCGGGCCAGGTCGGTGACGATTACCCCTGGACAGACACAGTTGACTCGAATCTGGGGCGCGAGTTCAATCGCCATCGACCGCGTGAGGTTGACCACCGCGCCCTTCGACGCGCAGTAGGCAGTGCTGTCCGCGTAGCCCGCGAGACCTGCCTCAGAGGCCACATTGACGATGTTGCCCTGCGACGATCTGAGCGCCGGCAGGGCTGCTCGGCTGCACAAGAACAGCCCCTTCACGTTTGCGTCGAAGACGTAGTCCCAGCTGGTCTCGTCTGTGTCAGCCATGGATCCACGGAAGTAGACACCGGCATTGTTGACCAACACATCGAGGCCGCCGAGCTCGCCAACCGCGTCGCTGACCATGGTGTCGCACACATCTGCCGACGAGATGTCTCCCGGTGCAGATACGAGATGGTCGCCACCGCCCAACGAGTCGACGGCGCGGGCCACAGAACCCTCGGTACGTCCGTTCACTGCGACCCTTGCACCACTGGCGAGAAACGCCTTTGCCGCGGCATGACCAATGCCGCGGGTGGCCCCCGTGACAAGGACGCGTCGCTCGGCGAATTCCATTACCATGATCTTGCCAGGCCACCGCGCAGGAAGCGACTCAACCCCGGACACGGCCGATCCCGCTCCCCGGACTCAGGAGGGCGCAGGGCTTGAAAGACTTCTCTTTGCCGGCGGTGATTGGCAGTGACCCGCCCCTAGCCGCCACCCTCGCTAGGAAGCCCCGACCAGCGGTCGGCGGTTCGAAGTGGACCCCGGCACCGTCGGACGAGGACTCAAATAGCGAAAGCCGCAGCGTGGTGGGGCACCTACTCGGGCCGCAATTGCGAGCTGGCTTCCGCTTCGATCCGCTCCAGGATCTCTCCAATGATCGTGGCCTCCGCCTCGGTCAGCCTCGCAGCGAACTGCTCCTCGATGCTGAGGATGTGGACGTGGGCTGCCTCTCGGGCTTGCTCGAGCCCGTGTTCGGTCAGGATGATGCGGGTCGCTCTGCGGTCGTCGGGATCTGGCTTGCGCTCTAGCAATCCACGTTTCACGAGCCTGTCGACGAGCGAAGTCAGGCCTGACGTGCTGAGAGTCGCATTCGTCGCGAGGTCCTTCATGCGGATGCCCGCCGGCCCCGCCTCGTAGGTGTGCACGAGTGCGGTGTAGGTCTGGAGATCGACGTCGGCCCGCTCTCTCAGGTCCCGGTCCATTGCCGGAACGAGCGCCCAGTACGTCTTGTACAGCGCCCGCCAGGCGCGGCGCTGTGAACTCACCCCTGCGCCACCTGGTTCCGAGAAGACCGGCCATTGACTTCCGTCCGACATGATGCTCTACTTTCGGATATTCCTTGATCATACTATCAGATCTCGGATAGTCCATCACCATGATACATACAGGAGGCCATCATGAAGTTCATCGCCGATGTCGGCATTCCCAACGAGCCGTTCAACACCCATGTGCGCGACGGCTCGGCCGGGCAACGACTCGGCGAGACACTCGACGCCATCAAACCCGAGGTCGCCTACTTCACCGATCATGGCACCGGCCGCGGGATGATGATGGTTGTCGATGTCGCCGACTACTCACAGCTTCCTCACGTGACCGCATGACTCGCCAGGAAAATGCAACCGTCATCGATCTGTTCGAGCACGCCGCGGCGACCTTCAGGTCGGTTCTCGATGAGGTTCGTGCTGAGCATCACGACCTCCCTACACCTTGTGCTCCACTCGACGTCAGCGAACTCGTCGCCAAGGCGGTCGGGCACCAGAACTGGGTGACACATGCCATCCATGGGGATCCGGCTCCCCCTGCGTACCCGTCCGTCCAACCCGATCTGTGGATGGCTGTATTCGATGAATCGACCGCCTCGATGGTCGCCGAACTCCGCAGCGACGGTGCCATGGAGAGACCTGTCACGCTCGCTGCGGGACTCACGTTCCCAGGGTAGATCGGAAGAGCACAC